>CAVFBE010000072.1:0-10635 GCA_963620745.1 Muribaculaceae bacterium
ATCTACATGACACCGGAGGAAGTAATCTCTTCTTTGGAAACCGTGGTACATCTGCTGGGGACCTATGACATTACTACCATCCGTGCTTCCATGGGCATGTATCTTCTGTGCAAGGCCATTCACGAACAGACGGACATTCGTGTTCTTCTGACCGGAGAAATTTCGGATGAATTGTTTGGCTACAAGTACACAGATTTTGCTCCGTCCGCGGAAGCCTTCCAGGAGGAATCCCAGAAACGGGTTCGGGAATTGCATATGTACGATGTTTTACGTGCAGACCGCTGTATTTCCGTAAACTCCCTGGAAGCCAGAGTTCCGTTCGGGGACTTGGACTTTGTCCAGTACGTTATGGCACTGGATCCGGAAATCAAGATCAACAAATACGGTAAGGGCAAGTATCTGCTCCGTCACGCATTTGAAGGTCAGGGTTATTTACCGGACAACATTCTGTGGCGGGAAAAAGCCGCCTTCTCTGATGCCGTAGGACACTCCATGGTGGACTACCTGAAAGAGTACGCAGAAACGCAGTACACTGATGAACAGTTTGCTGCAGAATGCCAGAAGTACGACTACGCTCGTCCGTTTACCAAAGAATCCTTGCTCTACCGCCAGCTGTTTGAAAAATATTACCCGGGTCAGGCTGAAATGGTCAAAGACTTCTGGATGCCGAACAAAGCCTGGGAAGGCTGTAACGTAGACGATCCCTCTGCCAGAGTGCTCTCCAACTACGGCGACAGCGGAAAATAAGCACAAGGAAAAGGTGAACAACGTGGAGAAAATTCTTGTACTGGACTTCGGTGGGCAGTATAACCAACTGATTGCACGCAGAGTACGGGAACAGCATATTTATGCTGAAATTAAGCCGTATAACAAAATTACGGTGGAAGAAATTCAGGCTATTGGTTATAAAGGTATTATTTTTACCGGCGGACCCAATAGTGTTTATGACGAAACTTCCCCTCATTATGATCCGGAAATTCTGAATGCCGGAATTCCCATTCTTGGTATTTGCTACGGCTGCCAGCTGATGGCTTACATGGCAAACGGCACGGTTAGCAGTGCAGAAAATTCCAGTGAATACGGTAAAACCACAGTTTTCACCTCTGATAACATCCTGTTTAAGGGCCTTCCCAAGGAAAGCACCTGCTGGATGAGTCATACTGATTTTATTAGCCAGCCACCCGCTGGATTCGTTACCATTGCGCACACGGCCAAGTGCCCGTGTGCCGCAATGTGTGACGTAGAACGTAAACTTTATGGCGTACAGTTCCACCCGGAAGTAACCCATACCGTTTACGGAAAACAGATGCTCTCTAATTTCCTCTTTGGCGTTTGTGAATGCGCTGGAGACTGGAAAATTGAGGGCTTCGTAGAACAGACCATAGAAAAGTACCGCAAGGAATTGGCCGGAAAGAAAGTATTACTTGCTTTATCCGGTGGAGTAGACTCTTCCGTTGCGGCTGTTTTATTACATAAAGCAATTGGCTCCAACCTGACCTGTGTCTTTGTAGACCACGGCCTTCTCCGGAAAGACGAAGGGGACTTTGTAGAAAAGACCTTCGGCACCCAGTTCGGAATCAACCTGATCCGGGTGAATGCAGAAGACCGGTTCCTTTCCAAACTGGCAGGGGTTACGGATCCGGAGCAGAAAAGAAAGATTATCGGCGAAGAATTCATTCGCGTTTTTGAAGACGAAGCAAAAAAGCTGGGTAAGATTCACGTCCTGGTACAGGGCACCATCTACCCGGATGTTATAGAAAGCGGCAAGGGCGATTCAGCAGTCATCAAGAGCCACCACAACGTGGGCGGGCTCCCGGACGTCATCTCTTTTGATGAGATTGTTGAACCGCTCAGAAGTCTGTTTAAGGACGAAGTGCGCGAAGCAGGTACACAGCTTGGCATTCCGCACGAACTGGTTTGGCGTCAGCCCTTCCCGGGCCCGGGCCTGGCCGTTCGTGTCATTGGCGAAATTACCAAGGATAAACTGGACCTTCTGCGGGAAGCAGATGCCATTTTCCGGGAAGAAATTGCCAATGCCCACCTGGAAACCAGCACCAACCAGTACTTTGCGGTGCTGACCAACCTGCGCAGCGTCGGCGTCATGGGTGACGCCCGTACCTATGGTTACACCATTGCACTGCGCGCCGTAACCACAGACGACTTTATGACCGCTGAATGGACACGGCTGCCGTATGAAGTCCTGGAAAAGGCAAGCAGCCGGATTACCAACGAAGTAATCGGTATCTCCCGCGTAGTTTATGACATTACCTCTAAACCACCGGCAACCGTAGAATGGGAATAAGGAGGAGTACAAGAAATGACGAAGTATATTTTTGTAACAGGCGGTGTTGTTTCCGGCCTTGGTAAAGGTATTACTGCCGCTTCTCTCGGCCGTCTGCTGAAAGCCCGCGGTCTGAAGGTTGCCGCACAGAAGCTGGACCCGTATATTAATGTAGACCCGGGTACCATGAGCCCGTATCAGCACGGGGAAGTTTATGTTACCGAAGACGGTGCAGAAACCGACCTGGACCTGGGCCACTATGAACGATTCATTGACGAAGACCTGAACAAGTACTCCAACCTGACCACCGGTAAGGTTTACTGGAATGTTCTGAACAAAGAACGCCGCGGTGAATACCTTGGCTCCACGGTACAGGTTATTCCGCACATTACCAATGAAATTAAAGAGTTTGTTTATCGTGTCGGCAGAAAGACCGGCGCCGATGTGGTTATTACCGAAATCGGCGGCACCATCGGTGACATTGAATCCCAGCCGTTCATTGAAGCGGTTCGTCAGATTTCTTTGGAAGTCGGCCGGGAAAACAGCCTCTTCATCCACGTTACCTTAGTTCCGTTCCTGAGTGGTTCGGACGAACATAAAACCAAGCCAACTCAGCACTCCGTAAAGGAACTGCAGGGAATGGGTGTTAACCCGAACATTGTTGTGCTTCGTTGTGACGAACCTCTGGAAGATTCCATCTTTAAGAAAATCTCCATGTTCTGCAACGTAAAGCCGGACTGTGTTATTGAAAACATTACGCTTCCTACCCTGTATGAAGCTCCGTTAATGCTGGAAAAAGCCAACTTCTCTTCCGTGGTTTGCCGCGAACTTGGCATTGATGCGCCGAAGCCGGACCTGACCGAATGGACCGCCATGGTAGACGTTATCAAGAACCGCACCAAAGAAGTGGAAATCGGCTTAGTCGGCAAATATGTCGGCCTGCATGACGCCTATCTGTCCGTTGCGGAAGCACTGCGCCACGCAGGGTACTTCCACAACGCCATCATCAACATCCACTGGATTGACTCCGAAGGCATTACGCCGGAAAACGTGGACGAACAGCTGGGCGGCCTGCACGGCATTCTGGTTCCGGGCGGCTTCGGCGGCCGCGGCATTGAAGGCATGATCCTTGCTGCCAAATATGCCAGGGAACATGACCTGCCGTACTTCGGCATCTGCCTTGGCATGCAGATTGCCGTTATTGAATATGCAAGAGACGTGCTTGGCATTGCTGATGCCAACTCCGGTGAATTTGATGAACTTTGCAAGCACAAGGTCATTGACTTCATGCCGGGCCAGAGTGATGACGTAGACAAGGGCGGCACCCTTCGTCTGGGCGCTTATCCGTGCCAGATTAAAGAAGGTACCACCATGGAACGCTGCTACGCTTCCAATCTGATTAGTGAACGTCACAGACATCGTTATGAATTTAATAATGATTACAGAGAATGCCTTCAGGAGAAAGGCCTGACACTGAGCGGCACATCGCCGGACGGCAGACTGGTAGAAACCGTAGAACTGACAGACCGTCCGTTCTATGTCGGCGTACAATTCCACCCGGAATTCAAGAGCCGCCCCAACAAACCGCATCCGCTCTTCAAAGGATTTATCGGTGCTGCAGCAGCAAAGGCCGAAGACTAAGCAAACGGTAAGTAGAAGAGAAGAACTGAGGTAGGCATATGGTAAAAGAATTTAATAGAAAACTGATCTTGGAAGACGGACAGGAATACTATGGCTACGCTTTTGGTGACCCGGAAGAAAAGGTATGTGAAATTGTATTCAATACCTCTATGGTAGGGTACCAGGAAATTGTATCTGACCCGTCCTACACCTATCAGGCCGTTGTCATGACCTATCCGTTAATCGGAAACTATGGCATGGCTGATGACGACTATGAAACCAAGACCCCGACTATCGGTGGTCTGATTGTACGGGAATACAATGACGAACCGTCCAATTTCAGAAGCACAAAAACACTGGACCAGGTTATGAAAACCTATCATATTCCGGGGATTTCCGGATTAGATACCAGAAAGCTGACTCGCTCCATTCGGGATTACGGCAGCCGAAAGGTCCTGATTACAGACGCCTCCACTTCCCTGGAAGAGGGTTTGGCAAAATTAAAAGAAACCGGCATCCCAACGGATGCCGTTTCCAAGGTTAGCCGGAAAACCGTAGAAATTGCGCCGGCAACGGAAAAAGAAGCCTATCATGTGGTAGCCATTGACTGCGGCATGAAGCAGAACATTGTTCGCTCCCTGAATCGGCGCGGATGCAAAGTTACCATTGTTCCGTGGAACACCCCGGCAGACGAAATTAAAGCGCTGCAGCCGGACGGTATCTTTATTTCCAACGGTCCCGGAGACCCAACCGATGTTCCGGAAACCATTCAGACCATCCAGTCCCTGATTGGTCAGTATCCCATTTTCGGGATTTGCCTGGGCCACCAGATTATTGCACTGGCTTATGGTGCCAAAACTTACAAACTGAAGTTTGGTCACCGCGGCGGAAACCACCCGGTACGGAATCTGGATACCGGAAAGATAGAAATTACATCGCAGAACCATTCCTATGCGGTAGATTCAGACAGCCTGAGCGGCACGCCTCTGACGGCCACCCACATTAATCTGCTGGATCAGACCATTGAAGGCGTTAAATGCGAAAAAGATAAGATCTTCAGCGTGCAGTACCACCCGGAAAGCGCGCCGGGTCCCCAGGACAGTGCTTATCTTTTTGACCGCTTTATTAAGCTGATGGAGGAGGAACGGAACCATGCCTAAAAGAACGGATATTAAGAAAGTCCTGGTTATCGGTTCCGGCCCGATTGTTATCGGCCAGGCGGCAGAATTTGACTACGCCGGAACGCAGGCTTGTCTTGCTTTAAAAGAAGAGGGTTATGAAGTTGTGCTTTGCAACTCCAACCCGGCCACCATCATGACGGACACCTCCATTGCCGATAAGGTTTACATGGAGCCGCTGACGCTGGAATACATTGCCAAAATTATCCGCTACGAACGTCCGGACGCCATTTTGCCGGGCATCGGCGGACAGACCGGATTGAATCTGGCCATGCAGCTGGAAAAGAAGGGCATTCTTGACGAATGCCGTGTAGAACTGCTCGGTACCAAGAGCAGCTCCATTGAACGCGCGGAAGACCGGGAAATGTTTAAGGAACTTTGTGAAGAGCTGGGCGAGCCGGTTCTTCCCTCTGATGTAGCCCACTCCGTAGAAGAAGGCTTAAAGGTAGTAGAACAGATCGGATATCCGGTTGTACTCCGTCCTGCCTTTACCCTGGGCGGCACCGGCGGCGGCTTTGCCGACAATGAAGAAGAATTCATTCCGCTGATGAAAAATGCGCTGACGTTGTCTCCGGTAGATGAGGTCTTAATTGAAAAGAGCATTAAAGGCTACAAGGAAATTGAATACGAAGTTATGCGGGACCACAATGATACCGCACTGACCATTTGTAATATGGAAAACCTGGACCCGGTTGGCATCCACACCGGTGACTCCATTGTTGTCTGCCCGTCCCAGACGCTGACCAACAAGGAGTACCACATGCTGCGGGACAGCGCCCTGAAAATTATCCGCAAGCTGGAAATTGAAGGCGGCTGTAACGTACAGTTTGCACTGGACCCGAATTCCTTCCAGTATTATCTGATTGAAGTAAACCCACGGGTATCCCGTTCTTCTGCCCTGGCTTCCAAGGCCAGTGGTTACCCGATTGCCCGTGTTTCCGCAAAAATCGGTGTCGGCATGACCCTGGATGAAATCCAGATTGCCAACACACCGGCATCCTTTGAACCAACGCTGGACTACGTGGTTACCAAAATGCCACGATTCCCGTTTGACAAGTTTGCGGATGCCAACAACACGCTGTCCACGCAGATGAAAGCCACCGGCGAAGTCATGAGCGTTGGCAGAACCGTGGAAGAAAGCTTGCTGAAAGCCATCCGTTCTTTGGAAATCGGCCTGTTCCATCTGTATAACAGAAAGTTCTATGGTGTGCCGAAGGAAGAACTGATGGAATACATTACCCGTGGCACGGATGACCGCATTTATGCCATTGCACAGCTGATTCGCCTGGGAGCATCCTTAGACGAAATTGCGGACGCCACTGCCATTGACCGCTTCTTCCTGCGCAAGCTGCGCAACATTGTGGAAGAAGAAAAAGAACTGCAGGCCAATGTGGATGACATTGCCGTTTTGAAAGATGCCAAAAAGATGGGCTTCTCCGACAAGGAAATTGCCTATCTGTGGGATAAGACGGAGCGGGAAATCTTTGACCTGCGGAAAGAACACGGTATCCTTCCGGTTTACAAGATGATTGATACCTGTGCTTCCGAATTTGAAAGCTACATTCCGTATTTCTACTCCACGTATGAAGACGAAAACGAATCTATTGTTTCCGACAAAAAGAAGGTTGTTGTACTGGGTTCCGGCCCGATTCGCATCGGCCAGGGTGTAGAATTTGACTATTCCACCGTTCATGCCGTCCAGACCATCAAGGCGGCCGGTTATGAAGCCATTATCATCAACAACAACCCGGAAACCGTTTCTACTGACTACACCTGCTCTGACAAGCTGTACTTTGAGCCGCTTTGTGTAGAAGACGTCATGAACGTCATTGCACTGGAACAGCCGGAAGGCGTTATTGCCACCCTGGGCGGTCAAACGGCCATCAACCTGGCAGAACCGCTGCGGGATCACGGCGTAAAAATCATCGGTACCGACTGTGATGCCATTGACCGCGCCGAAAACCGGGATTCCTTCGAAAAGCTCCTGACCGAACTGCATATCCCGCAGCCCAAGGGACAGGCCGTCACCAGCATTGAAGCCGGTGTCAAAGCTGCCGAAGAAATCGGGTATCCGGTACTGGTTCGTCCAAGCTTTGTTCTTGGCGGCCGGGCCATGCAGATTGTGGCTAAAGAAGAAGCCCTTCGGGAATACCTTCAGACAGCCGTAGAAATTGACGAAGACAAGCCGGTTCTGGTAGACAAATATATCCGCGGTAAAGAAGTTGAAGTAGACGCCATCTGTGACGGCACCAACGTCTTTGTTCCGGGTATTATGGAACTGGTAGAGCGGACCGGTGTTCACTCCGGTGACTCCATCAGTGTCTATCCGTCCTACAGCCTGTCTGACAAAGTCAAGGAAACCATCCTGGATTACACCAAACGGCTGGGCCTTGGCATTGGCATTATCGGCCTGTTTAACATCCAGTTCATTGTGGATCAGGATGACCAGGTTTACATTATTGAAGTAAACCCGCGTTCTTCCAGAACGGTTCCGTTCCTGTCCAAGGCAACCGGCTACAGCCTGGCAGACATTGCTACTTTGGCAAACCTTGGTGTTTCTCTTCCGGAACAGGGCATCCACGAAATTTATCCGAAGGAAAAGGAACGTTACTATGTTAAGGTTCCGGCCTTCTCCTTCTCCAAATTACGTGGTATGGATGCCTACCTGTCTCCGGAAATGAAATCCACAGGGGAAGCTATTGGATATGATAAAAAACTGCATCGCGCAGTATATAAGGCTATGGTTGCTTCCGGCATGGTATTGCACAACTACGGAACCGTTGTTGTCAGCGTTGCCGACGAAGACAAGGAAGAGACGCTGCCGCTGGTACGCCGCTTCTACAACATGGGCTTCAACATTGAAGCCACCAGCCTGACCGGTGAATTCCTGAAGTCCCACGGCATCCGCACCCGGATTCGTCTGAAGCCGAGTGAAGGAAGCGAAGAGGTTCTGGATTCCCTTCGCGCCGGTTATGTAAGTTACGTTATTAATACCCGAGCCATTCTTTCCGGTAAGCACTACGGAGACGGCGTTGCCATCCGTTGCTGCGCCGCACAGCACAACATTGCCATGCTGACCTCTCTGGACACCGTGCGCATGCTGCTGGATGTACTGGAAGAGGTTACGCTTGGAATTTCCACCATAGACGCAGAATAAAAGAAGCGCAGAACACGAGGTGAACACATGCACTTTACAAAAATGCACGGTCTGGGAAATGACTATTTGTACGTTTACGATGAAGTACCGGAAAACATCCGGGAGCTCTCCATCAAATTATCTGAACGCCACTTCGGCGCCGGTTCCGACGGCATGATTTACATCTGCCCGTCTTCCGTGGCCGATTTTAAAATGCGGATTTTCAACGCCGACGGCAGTGAAGCCATGATGTGCGGTAACGGCATCCGCTGTGTGGGCAAGTATGTCTTTGACAAGGGATACACCGACAAAACCCACCTGGAAATTGAAACCCTGTCCGGCATTAAAACGCTGGATTTACATCTGGTAGGCGGCAAAGTCAAGGAAGTTACCGTAAACATGGGCGTTGCCGTACCGGCAGAAGACATGACCTTTACGGTAGACGGGCAGGAAATTACCTGTACGCCGGTTTCTGTCGGCAACCCGCATGCCGTCATCTTTGTAGACGACATGGACAAGGCACCGCTGACCACCCTGGGCCCGAAGATTGAACGGCATCCGCTTTTCCCGGATGGCGTCAATGTGGAATTTGTCCAGGTTCTGGCAGATGACGAGCTGCGCATGCGCGTATGGGAACGCGGCAGTGGGGTAACCATGGCCTGCGGAACCGGCTCCTGTGCCAGCGCCATGGCCGCTGTCAGCAAGGGCTATTGTGACTATGACTCTTCCATCTCCGTTCACCTGGACGGTGGCACCCTGAAGATTCAGATTGCAGAAGACCACACCGTAACCATGACCGGCCCTGCCGAATTTGTATATGAAGGGGAGACCATCGAATGATCAAGCCAAACGCTTACTACGCAGATCTGAAAGATTCTTATCTGTTCTACAATATTGCACAGAAAACCAAGGCTTATCTGGAAGCCAATCCGGACAAGCACCTGTACCGCATGGGCATTGGGGACGTTTCCCTTCCTTTATGCGATGCAGTTATCAAGGCCTTGCACGAAGGCGTAGACGACCAGGCAGTCAAGGACACCTTCCACGGCTATATGCCGGAATGCGGCGCTCCGTTCCTGCGGGAAACCATTGCACAGTATTATGGCAAGCGCGGTGTTACTCTGGATCCGGAAGAAGTTTTTGTTTCCAGTGGTGCCAGTGACGAACTGGGTGACATCCTGGACCTGTTTGACCGTAGCAGCAGTGCCCTGGTTATTGAACCGGCTTATCCGGCTTATGTAGATGCCAACGTTATGGCCGGCCGCAAGATTGTTCATCTTGCCTCCGGTGAAGAAAACGGTTTCCTGCCGGAGCCGAAGGCAGACCTGGATGCAGACCTGCTGTACATCTGCTCCCCGAACAACCCAACCGGTGCCGTTTTCTCCAAGGAAAAACTGCAGGCCTGGGTAGACTTTGCTAATCAGCGTGGCGCAGTCATTCTGTTTGACGCTGCTTATGAAGCTTTCATTGAAGAAGAGGATCTGCCGCACAGCATCTTTGAGCTGGACGGTGCACGGACCTGTGCCATTGAAATCTGCTCTTTGTCCAAGACCGCCGGCTTTACCGGTACCCGTATGGGATACACCGTTATTCCGAAGGACCTGGAGCGGGACGGCAAGAACCTGAACGAAATGTGGGTTAGAAACCGTACCACCAAGACCAATGGTATTTCCTATATCCTGCAAAAGGGCGGCGCCGCCGTCTTCACGCCGGAAGGCCAGGAACAGATCCACGCCAACATTCAGGTTTACAAGAATAATGCCAAAGTGCTGATGGCGGCACTGGATGAACTGGGCATCTGGTATTGTGGTGGTAAGAACGCACCATATATCTGGATGAAGTGCCCGGATTCCATGGGCAGTTGGGAATTCTTTGATTACCTTCTGCAGGAAATCCAGGTTGTCGGCACCCCGGGTGAAGGCTTCGGCGCCTGCGGAGAAGGCTACTTCCGCTTCTCCACTTTCGGCAGCCCGGAAGACACCAAGGAAGCGGCTCGCCGCTTAGTTGCCCTCCTCGGCAAGAAATAAACGGTGGTAAGAAATAACCGCTCGGAAGAAGTATCTTTTCTGGCGGAAGGAGAACTCTTCCGTAAGGGGTAGCTTTTCCGGCCAGAAAACCAAAAAATGAAAAGGTTCGCCGCAAGGATGCGGATACAAAAGGTATCCCTCCTGCAGCGAACCTTTTTGTTTTTCTTAGCCATGCCCCCAATCAGTACATTGCACATTTACAGACACCAATCTGCACACCGCCCATTTGCAGACACCAAGTAGCGCACCACCAATCTGCAGACACCAATCAGCGCACCACCAATCTGCACATCATACATTGTTATCAACAAATCAATCCATTACCTTTTTGCCGTCCATTAACTAGCTCCTTAGTTAGCTCATTTTTCAGAATTGCCATTTTTCAGAATTGCC
>CAVFBE010000073.1:0-4989 GCA_963620745.1 Muribaculaceae bacterium
ATGAAGAACTGGTAGCTTCCAAGAACAGCGGCATTCCGTGTTATGAACGGGCCGAACTGTTCGGTGCCATTTCCCGCATGTATGACAACTGCATCTGTGTCTGCGGCACCCATGGAAAAACCACCAGCACCTCCATGCTGTCCCAGATTTTACTGGAATCCGGAAAAGACCCCACGCTGGTCATCGGTGGTCGTCTTCCACTGATTGACGCCCACGGCCGTGCCGGTAAAACCCAGACCATGGTGGCAGAAGCCTGTGAATTCAACAACCATTTCCTAACCCTTTCCCCGGACACCACCATTCTTTTGAATATTGATGATGACCATCTGGAATATTTCAAAACCATGGAGCATTTAATTGCATCCTTTACCCAATTTGTGGACATGACCCGGGATATCGTTATCTACAACGGGGATGACGCCAACACCTGCACCGCCATCCGCAACGCAGATCACAGCGGCAGCAAGCGCTTCATTTCCTTTGGCCTGGACCCGGCCAACAACAATGATTACACGGCAAAAAATATTACGTATAATCGCGGCGCTTTTGCCGAATTTGACGTAGTAAAGCAGGGCCAGACCCTGGGCCACGTAGTATTAAACGTTCCGGGCTTACACAATGTCTTTAACTCGCTCGGCGTCATTGCCGCCGCACTGGAAAATAACGTTTCCATGGACCACATTGAAGCGTATATTAAAAACTTCGGCGGTGCCGGCCGTCGCTTTGAAATCCTTGGCGAATTTGACGGCATTACCGTTGCCGACGACTATGCCCACCATCCAACGGAACTGGGTGCAACCCTGACCGCTGTCATGAAAATGGGCTACCGTCAGGTTTGGGCCGTATTCCAGCCCTTTACCTATTCCCGCACCAAAATGCTCATGGATGATTTTGCCAGAGTCCTGCAGATTCCGGACCACTGTGTCATGACGGAAATCATGGGCTCCCGGGAAAAGAACACCGAAGGCGTGTACACCTGTCAGCTGGCAGAAAAAATCCCGGGCAGTGTCTGGTTCAACACCTTTGACGAAGTGGTGGACTACACCATGGCCCACGCCCAGCCCGGCGATTTAATCATTACCCTTGGCTGCGGAGACATTTATAAAGCTGCAAAGAAAATGGCACAACTGTATCGCCAGAAAACAGGAAAGGAAAACTGATATGGCAAATTACGGTATTGTAAAAGAAAATGGCGCACTGTATGAAGTGCGGAACATTTCCGATTTTCGGGATATGATTAACCAGTCCGCCCGTCTGTTCCGGGATGAACCGGCGTTCCGTTTGCGGAATAAAGTCAATGAACCGTATTATGACATTTCCTATCACCAGTTCCGGGAAGACATTCGCGCCTGGGGCACCGGCCTGTACGCCATGGGCCTGCAGGGGCAGAAGGTTGCCGTCATGGGAAATAACTCGTACCGTTGGGCGCTGACCTATCTTGCGGTTACCAGTGGGGTAGGGGTTATTGTTCCCATAGACAAGGAATTAATGTTTGATGACGTCAACCGTATCCTGACCGTATCGGATGCCCGTGTCCTGGTGGCCGATGCCCGCGCACTGAAGAAAATGAAGGAACGCCGGAACGAACTGCCGGGCGGCCTGCGCATTATTTGCATGGATGCCGTTCCAAGAGGGGAAGACTATCTTTCCTTTGACGAAGTCTTTGAAAACGGAAAGCAGTTAATGGAAGAAAACGCCAATGCATACCGCTACTATATGACCGAAAAAATTGATCCGGATGCCCTGAGCGTACTGATCTTTACCTCCGGTACTTCGGATCTGGCTAAGGGCGTTATGCTGTCCCAGCGGAACATCTGCTTTACGGTTATGTCCAACTCTTCGGTTGCCAAAACCATGCCGGGGGACAGAATGCTGTCTGTTCTGCCAATTCACCACACGTTTGAATGTTCTCTTGGGTTCCTACTGCCGCTGTACAACGGCTGTACCATTTCCTTTAATGATAGTCTGCTGCACCTGGCAAAGAACATGCAGGACTTCAAGCCAACCGTTATCTTTACCGTTCCGCTGCTGGTGGAAAAATTCCACGCTAAAATTGAAAAAGCCGCTGCGGAAAAGAAGCATGGGACATTCAAGTTGAAGCTTGGTAAACGAATGAGTGACACTGCCGCCAAGTTCGGTCTTAGCATTCAGGATAAAATCTTTGCTGAAATTATTAAGACCTTCGGTGGCTCTTTGCGGCTCTTTATTGTTGGCGCAGCCGCTATGGATGCCCAGGTAGTAAAGGATTTCAAAACCTTTGGTATTGGCACCTACCTTGGTTACGGCTTAACGGAATGTGCTCCGCTGGTAGCCTGCAACCATGATGGCCTGTTTACTACAGATACCGTCGGCAACCCAATTCCGGGCGTTCAGGTTAAGATTGTGGATCCGGGCAAAGACGGCAATGGGGAAGTTATGGTAAAAGGCCCCAATGTTATGCTGGGTTACTATCTGAATGACGAACTGACCAAAGCCACCATTACGGAAGACGGATGGCTTCATACCGGAGACTTAGGCCACTTTGATGAAAATCATCACTTAGTGCTGACCGGCCGTGCCAAGAACATGATCCTGACCAAAAACGGGGAAAATGTTTATCCGGAAGAAATTGAAACGCTGCTGAATAAGAACCCGTATATTGCTGAATCCATGGTCATTGCCAAGGATACCGACAGCAAGGGAACCGTAGTAGCCGCCAAGATTTTCCCGGATTACAAGGCCATTGCCGAAAAGCTGAAGCAGACCGTGGAACCCACCTCGGAAGAAGTGCGTAAGTTTGTTCAGGGCATTGTGGACGAAGTCAATAAGGTACTGCCAAAATACAAGAATATTCTGGATTTTGACATTCGGGAAAATGAATTCATTAAAACCACCACTGCCAAGATTAAGCGTTACGCCAATCTGGAAGAGGACAAGAAAAAGGATTCTGCCACTCCCAATTCTGAGGAGCAGAACCAAGAGGAAAAGGATGAATCTGCATGCAGCAAAAAGGACAATTGACGGTAAGCCTGCCACGCTTTGATTATATGTGTCAGAAGAACACCTATTCTGGAAGCTGCGGACGGTTTCGTTACAAGTTCTTCCCACGAAAGAAGGATGACATAGACACCGTTTTAGTTGCCGCTGTTTACTATGACCGCTGTTACGAACTGGAACAGGAAGCCGGGCGCGTTACGGAACAGGAATTTGACTATTCCAATGACGGCGTGGACCTGGCCGAACAATTTATTGTCAGCCAGTATACGGAAGAAGCATAAATTACAACAAAAGCCCCCAGTTAGTTAAACTGGGGGCTTCTTGTATGTTCTGTGTTTGTTTTTGTTTGCTTTTTTGGACGGCAATTATACGGTATGCAGGCAGAAGTAATCGGCCATTTCTTTGGCTGCGGTCAGGTCATCGGCGTCTTCGGAAACGGAGCCGACCGCATAGACGTAGAAGTTATTGTTGGAGTCGTCCTTCAAAACGGCAACGTAGCCGTACAGGGTTTCCTGCATGATGGTATCTTTCATGGTAACCGGGAAAATGTTTTTGGTGTATTCATTTTCCACGTGCTCCGTGGTGTACTGTTCCGTCCCGCGCGCGGCAAAATTAATGTAGTGGCTGATGCCAAGCCAGTTGGCTAAGGTCTTCATATCTGTCCGGCCTTCCAGATGGTTCCGGCGGCCTAAGGAAAAGCAGTAAATGCCAATCTGCCCCGGCTTCAGGAAGGCATAACAGTCATCGGTTTTATATTCAGCGTAGCTTTCTTCCTGTAAGTCCGAACCGGAAGCTTCGTAGGTGTCCCAGGAAACTAATTTGGTGGTAATTCCTGCAGGATACAGAAAGCCGACCCCGTCCATAGCGTAGGATACGGTGTATTTTGTAGTGTCATAGGCTTTGGTTTCTGTTTCCTGTCCTTTTCCACAGGCACAGAAGGTGGTCAGCAATGCGGTCAGGCAAAGCAGTAAACTGAGGATGCGTTTCATATTGGTTCTCCTAAGTAAAAAATCTAGACTAAGTATAACATCTTATACTATAATTATTCGACAATAATTATTTGATAATTTTGCACTTCCGGAGGTTCCTTATGAATCAGAAAGTAAAAATTACCCTGGTTGTAGTACTGTGTGTGGCACTGGTTTCTGCCGGTGCAGTAGCGTTGGGGAAAACGTTAAGCAAGAACAAGGAAACCACGCAGGAAAGCAGTTCATCCAGCGCTGCGTCTGCGTCAGAAACGGAATCCCAGACGGAGTCCCAGACAGAGTCGGAATCGGCTTCCGAATCCACTTCGGAGTCTACCACCGCAAAGACAACTACGTCTACTACGAATTCCGGTAAAGTAACCGCAGGTTTATTTACAACTGACACGGCGTATCGGAATAGTCACAAATACTGCATTGCCGTCAACACGGCACAGAATATTGTCATTGTTTACAGCAAGGATTCGGATGGAAATTATACCAAACCGTATAAGGCAATTGTAGCCTCCTGTGGTCTGGATTCCTCTCCGACCAAGCTGGGAACCTATTATACCAAAGTAAAATACCGTTGGCGCGCCTTAAACGGCAATGTTTACGGTCAGTACGCCACCCGTATAGACGGACCGTACCTGTTCCATTCGGTACCGTATAAAGCGCAGTCCGCTGACTCGCTGAAATGGGAAGAATACAACAAACTGGGCAGCCGCGCCTCCGAAGGCTGCGTGCGGATGTCCGTGGCAGATGCCAAATGGATTTATGACAACTGCGAACTTGGCACCTGCGTTTATCTTTACAGTGACGCCAGCAAGCAGGAACCCATGGCCAAGCCGTCTGCACAGAAGATTCCGGCAGACAGTCCGAACAAAGGCTGGGACCCAACCGACCCAAGCCCGGACAACCCTTGGAATAAATAAAACCTTACGAGCAAAATAAGAAACCCACAGAAAGGCGGACCCTTTTTGACCGATTATCAAAAGCATATTCGAAATTTTTCCATCATTGCACATATTGACCACGGCAAGTCTACCCT
>CAVFBE010000074.1:0-8895 GCA_963620745.1 Muribaculaceae bacterium
AAGATGAATGCATATGATTTTGAAGTAATGGCACAGGACGGAACCATGGAATCTCTTTCCCAGTTCAAGGGGAAAGCACTTCTGATTGTCAACACAGCCACCGGCTGCGGATTCACCCCACAATATGAAGAACTGCAAAACATTTATGAAGAACTTCATGACAAGGGTCTGGAAATCTTGGACCTGCCGTGCAACCAGTTTGCTCATCAGGCCCCGGGCGAAGACGAAGAAATCCATGACTTCTGCACCGGCAGATATGGCATCACCTTCCCGCAGTACAGCAAGGTGGATGTTAACGGGGAAAACGCTATCCCACTTTTCAAATGGCTGACCAGCAACACCAAGTTTGAAGGCTTCAACGGCCCGGCTAAGGTCATGCTGACTCCGATTGTTAAGATGATGGATAAAGACTATAAGAAGAATGGCAACATTAAATGGAACTTTACCAAATTCCTGATTGGCCGGGACGGCGAAATTGTAAAGCGCTTTGAACCGACTGCATCCCTGGAAGAAGTAAAGAAGGCCATTGAGGAGGTCCTGTAAGCATGTTTCATTATGACTATCTGACTAAGAACACCTGTTCGCAGATTATCAGTTTGGATCTTGATGAAGGGAATGTGGTCAGAAATATTAGCTTCATGGGTGGCTGCAACGGCAACCTGAAGACCATTTCCATGCTCCTGGATGGCCAGACCGCAGATGAAATTGAAAGCAAGCTGAATGGTATTACCTGCGGCAGAAGACCGACTTCCTGTGCAGACCAGCTTGCCAAAGCTGTCAGAGCCGCCGTAGAAGCGTCTACAGACCCCAATTACAAGCCGCTTGGTGCGGATGACGATGACGACAAAGAAGAATCAGAAACTCAGTCCTTTGCTTCCTGAAGCAGATGACCTGGCCTTTTTTGATTGATTGTGCTAAACTGAATTAGCTCAAAAAATTTCCGAAGAAGGAGCCGCCTATGGAACTGTATGATCCCTTAAAGCTGGAAAACCAGTTATGTTTTCCGCTTTATGCCTGCTCAAAAGAAGTCATTCGAAGATATACTCCCTTTCTGGATGAAATCGGACTGACCTACACGCAATATATTGCCATGATGGTCATGTGGGAGCATAAAGAACTGACGTCCAAAGAGATGGGAGAATACCTGTTCTTAAATTCCGGTACGCTGACGCCGGTGTTAAAAACACTGGAAAGCAAAGGCTACATCACCCGGCATCGTTCCAAAGAGGATGAACGGAATCTGGTGGTCAGCATAACGGAAGAGGGTATGGCTCTGCGGGAACGCGCATTATCTATTCCAAAGCAAATGCGGTCCTGCTTTGACCTTAGTGTCAAAGATGCAGCGCAGCTTTACCGAATTCTGCACAAAATCATGAAGCAAATCAACTGAGTTTAGTCTCTAAGGCAAGTTAAGTTGCTTTTTACTGCTTTCCTTCTGTTAGAATAAGTTAGCATCAAAATCTTTCCACAGAAAAGGAAAGCAGGAGAAACGGCTTGCATAACTCCAAAAAACTCCAAGACTCCGAAACTAATAACTACGAAACTCCAAACGCGTAAGCATACATGCAGTAAGCTCGGATTTAGAGTGCGCACTTTGTTTAGTGTGGGCAGTCAAAAAGGCAATAAAGAAGCCGGAAAGCAAATTTGCTTTCCGGCTTTTCTTATGAAATGGTTTGGTGATGTGGGGACTGCTTATTTAGCGTATCCACCGACAGTCATCATTGCGTCACCCAGCTGTACGCCGAATTCCGGGCCACCGATTAACATGAGGTTGCCATTTGCGGTCAAATCAAACATGTCACCGGTATCCAGGAGAATCTGCAGGGCACTGTAGCCACAGTCATACTTCATGGTGAAGAATGGGTTGCAGCGGGTGCAGGCACCCTGAACAGCCTGGGACTTGCCGTGGTCAATGCGGATATGAGCAGTCAGCTCCGGATGACCTTCTACTTCCCACTGATAAACGCGGTCCGGGGAAGAAGCAATCCACTTGGAAATCTTCGGTTCGCCGGCTTTGTTCAGCGCGGAAATACCATAGCTGAGAAGGAGATAGTAGAGCTTGGTAATGAACAGGCAAAGCTCTTCGTTGTCCTTCGGTGGTTCTGCGGTATTCAGCAGGCTGGACATCTTCAGCAGAACAGACATGAACTTAACAAACAGGCCTAAATTACCAATGATAAACTTCGGTAATTTCAGCATGTCACCCTTCATGAAAGCAGTGAATTTTTCCAGGCTGGAGAAGTGCAGACCGGCATCAATCTTGCCGTCATAAACACCCTGTACGGTAGTCCATTCACCGTCTTTAATGATGAAATGGATGCCTTCTTTTGTATCTCCGTCCATAGCGGAGATCTGATAAACTGCATTGACGCCCTTGAACTTAGCAGCAAGAGAAGGATCGTCGGTAGCAATATGCTTCATCAGTGGCAGTGCAGCTTTGAAAAATACAATTGCACTGTACTTGGTTGCGTCGTTTGCCATGATTGTTGTCCTCCTTCTTAATATACTTCGTCCCAGTCTTCTTTGACAGGCAGCTTCTTGCCAATCAGATCCGCAACAGCCTTTTCAATACCGTTGGCATCGATGCCGGCAATATCAAGAAGGTCTTCCTGCAGACCGATGGTGGAGAAGTTGTTGTCATGACCAAGCATCTTGAACTGGCAGGCCTTGCCGGCAGAAGCAACTACTTCTGCAACAGCAGAACCAAGTCCGCCCTGGATTTCATTGTCTTCTACGGTAACAATGGTACCGGTTTCGTCAATGGCCTTCAGAATGGCTTCCTTGTCAATTGGCTTTACGGTATGCATGTTCAGAACGCGGGCTTCCAGACCCAGGTCGGACTTTAGCATACGGGCGGCCTGCAGTGCTTCAAATACGCAGCTGCCGACAGCAATAATGGTAAGGTCATTGCCTTCCTTCAGGACGGCAGCCTTATCCCATTCAAAGTTAACGTCATCCAGGGTCTTGTTAACAATGGCGTCAAAACCACGGTTAATACGGATATAAACCGGACCCGGAATGTCATAAGAAGCTTTTACAGCAAAGAATGCTTCCGCACCGTCACATGGGCAGATAACCGTGAAATGAGGAAGGGTCCGCATAACACTGAGATCAATCAGGCAGTGGTGGGTGGAACCGGCCTGTCCGAAGGACGTACCGGAGTGGGTACCGATGATTTTAACCGGTACATTCTGATAAGCAATGTCCGTGTGGATCTGATCCAGTGCACGGGCTGCTGCAAAGATTGCAAAGCAGGATGCATAAGGAACAAAGCCGCATTTTGCAAGACCGGAAGCAATACCGAACATGTTCTGTTCTGCAATACCTACGTTAAACAGTCTTTCCGGGAACTGCTTTGCAAATACACTGGTCTTGGTGGACTTAGCAAGGTCTGGTGTAAGAGCAACAATTTCCGGATGTTCTTTTGCCAGCTCGCAGAGAGCAAGACCGTAACATTCAGCGGTGGAAAGTTTTGTCGAGTCAATCGACGTGTAGACCATACCTCCCATGTCTTAACCCTCCTTCTTAGCGCGGGCAACGCGCTGTTCATAGTATTTCTCAAGTGAAGCAAATGCCTTGTCAAACATTTCGTCACTCAGGGAACCGTAATGCCATGTGTAGTCTCCTTCAATGAAGTCAACGCCGGCACCCTTAACGGTATCCATAATAATGGCGGTTGGTTTGTCTCCGCCTTTCTTGTTGTTGTCAATGGCCTGCTCCAGCGCCATGCAGAGTTCCTTGATGTTTTGGCCGTCTACACGGATGGCGTTGAAACCGAAGGAAGTAAAACGGTCATCCAGTGGTTCTACTGCCATTTCGTCGGCAACCGGACCGTCAATCATCAGTTTGTTGTTGTCAACCATGATAACCAGGTTGGACAGCTTAAACTGAGAGGCGGACATGAATGCTTCCCAGTTGGAGCCTTCATTCAATTCCCCGTCACCGGTAATGCAGAAGGTCATGTAGTCTTTTTTCTTCAGCCGTGCGGCAAGAGCCATACCAACGGCAATGGAAGGACCATGGCCCAGGGAACCGGTAGAGCAGTCAACACCGACAACTTTGTTGGAGTCAAGGTGCATGCCGATTTTGGCACCGGTCAGGTTGAAGATCTTCAGTTCATCCAGAGGCATGAAGCCGAGGTCAACCAGAACAGGAGCATAGGAGATGGCTGCGTGTCCTTTGGAAAGAACGAAGCGGTCTCTGTCGTCCCATTTTGGGTTCTGAACGTCATACTTCATGTAACGATGATAAAGAACAGTAAGTGCATCTAGGCAGGAAAGACCACCGCCGATGTGGCCGCTGCCGGCCCATTTTACTGTCTGGCAGGTGAGCGTACGGAGCTCATGTGCCTTTTTTTCCAGTCTAAGCCATTCTTTTTTGTCAAACGGCTTGTAATCTGCTGGCATTTGGATAACCCCTTTCATTTGTTGATTAAAACATTTTTAACCAAAAACATTTCAATAAAATTTTAAGGTTTCAAGGGCTTGTTTTCAAGTATGTGCACAAAAATCAGCGAATTAAACGGAATTTTATTCTGCTTTTTCAACAAAACAACAAGGCTTTCGTTCCAAAAAGTGAATTATTGCTCACTGGGGAATGAATTTATGCTCACTTGTGTTTCCGGGCGATGAAGTGACTTTCGTCCGTTTTGTAATGTTTCTTTAAAGTTAATCTAAAGTTTTTCTCTTATTCTGTTAAGTGCAGGGAGGACATCAGGCAGTTAATGCTTTTCCCCTTTTGATGACTTCCTGCAGATGGAAGCGCAAGCAAAATAGCGGAAAAGACGACAAGGTTTCTTGTCGTCTTTTCTGTTATGTCATAAAATAGGAACATAGGAAAACAGGAGCAAAGGAAAAGGGGAGGAAACGGGATGTACCTGGAAATTGTGCCTTTTGTGCTGGAGTGCATTTTTACGCTTGGGATACGCTTCTTTATTTGGACTTATCAGGTAACCAATCAGTTAAACGAAAAATGTGAAGAAAAGGTAGGCAATGTGGGACTACGTACCTTTTTCTGCATGATATGCCCATTATATACAATGTGGTGGTTCTCCCATACCGCCAGACGGGTAGATTCTTTACCGGATGAAACCGGAGAAACCTCTAACCTGACCATGATTTGTACCATTTATGCCGGGTTTGGAGGATACTATCTGGCGGCGGTTTTAATCCAGAAGAGATTAAACCGGTTGGAGCGGGGGCCGGAAACGGAAGCGGAATATCCTGCCGCCATGACGCGCGCGGAAACCCAGAAGATGTTTGTTCCGGTAAACGGAATTGCCATCCGTATGGTGGTTACCTTTAACATATACAATTTATATTGGGTTTGGCGGATGACCGGATTTCTGAATGGCGTGGCAGGATTTCCACGACGGGACCCCCGCCGGACGGTTCTGTTCTGCCTGCTTTGTCCACCGTATCTGCTGTATTGGATTCACGAGACCGCAAAGCGGATGGAGTGCCTGTGTAAAGAAAAAGACCTTTCAGCGCCGAACCTGACCGGTTTGTGTTGCATTTATTCCTGCCTTACGCTGCTGATTTTGCCGGCCTGCTTAATTCAGAAAAATCTGAACCAGATTATTTTGAAGGAGTATGCGGCAGAACACGGATCCGTCCACAGCAAGTATGATGCGGTAACGCGGGAAAATGTCATTTATTATACGTTCCGCTTTAATCATATGGAAGAATTGCGTACCCATGCGGACTGGAACTGGATTTCCTTTTTCTTTGGGGCCTATTGGTTGCTTTACCGGCGAATGTATGCCTGGGGGCTCTTTTCCTTTTTCCTGGATTTTGCGTCTATTTTTGCCATTGTACAGGGACTGTATTTTAATGCTTACTCCTTTTCCGCAGCAGGCTTTGCCTTACTGGTTGCTACCCATTTATTGTTAGGTGTTTTTTCGAATGATTTTTATAAAAGCAGATGCGATGCCTTACTGCAGCAAAGTGGGCAACTGGAAAAGGAGTCAGACCAAGAACAATTTTTAACCAAAAAAGGCGGGGTCAGTGTACCGGCCTGCAGTTTGTTCCTGATTTTAACCTTCATTTTGGGTGGCTGTACTGCTGTCCTTTTGGCAGAAGAGGCACAAATGAAATTTGTGTCGGCACAGATGTATAACAACGGGATTTTTGACACGAGTTATGATACGGACATTGATCCGTACTTTTTCCGCCAGGAGGCAGATGGATTGCAACCGGAGGAACAGGGAGAACTGTATAAGGAGCAGGCTGCTGCAGAAGAAAAAGCACGGGATGAGCGGATTGCAAAAGAAGCGGCTTTGGACCGCTTTTACGAATGGAGACGAATGTTTCGCTTGACTTGGGAAAACCGTCATCTTTCCGATTGAAACAACAAAAATAAGTTAATCTGTTTAAAAAATACAAGAAACCTTGAATTAGTCTTAAAGAATGACTATAATAAAAGCCGTAACATTGGTTTATGTAGGGGTAAACCGTATTACACCTGAATTTAGTAGGAGAATTCAGATAGGGGAAACGGCAAGGGGCAGAAGGTTTTACCTTCTGCCCCTTGTCCATTTTGTCTTATAAGGAGAAATCTATGAATGAATGGAGACTATGTTCGGTGAACCGGAGAGCTTAGTTAACCGTAATGGATTTGCTTTGCTTTTCCGGTGCCGGTTTCTTCGGCATATTCAGGGTCAGAACCCCGTTTTCATAGGAAGCGTCAATGTGATCCTGATCAATTTCTTCTACATGGAAGGAACGTTTGTAAGAACCAAAGGTTCTTTCTTTGTAAATGTATTTACCTTTACACTTTTCTTCCTTCTGTTCTTCCGAGTGTTCGGCGGAAATGGTAAGGACATTGTCCTCCAGGTTAATGTGAATATCTTCTTTCTGGAATCCCGGAAGATCAGCTACCAGTTTGAAGGAATCTCCTTCATCGGTAACATCGGTGTTGTAACGGGCAACAGGGGTAAACATACTATCTAAGGTATCCAAACTTTCAAATGGGTCAAATGTGGTCAACCAACCATTGTTTTTTAGAGCTAACATGGTGGCAACCTCCTTTCTGAAATTGAAAACATAATAAGTTTTGGTGTCCCGCCTGATGGTTCCTGTACTTGATGGAACCATCAGGCGTTCTTGTCAGTGGCTGTACTCATTTCCTTCTGACAACTATTATTATAGCTATGTTTTCTCGAAAAGTGTGAACAAATTGTAAACAATTAGCACTCTTTTAAAAAGAGTGCTAAAGCAAAAGAGGAGCTGCCTCGCCGGGGAAAGGAATGCAGAAAGAATACAGAAGGAATCAGAGAAAAGCACGGCGAAGTTTTTTTGATGGATTCCGCCAGATGGGTTTCCTTTTCCGGGCAGTATGTTATACTTTATAAATATAATCAATCCAATAAATGCATTACCGAGGAGCAGAGTGTAATGAAAAAATATTTACATGACTTTTGCAGGGATTTCGTTGCTACCGAAAAGTCAATATCTCGGGCAGAACCGTTACAAATGCCGTATGTTTATCCCATTTGTGCACAAATGTTTGTGGAAAATGGGAAGCACCCCGACTCTAAAAAGCTGAAGCAAAGTGACGCTTTGTTCGGCAAGAAAGCGGGACTCTTCTTTGAACTTTCCGGTACATCGGCGCTGATGTTAATTTCCCATCTTTCCATGGCGGAAAATCCGGAAGAACGGTTGGAAGAAATTGACGCCGGCAAGAAGATTTTGCGGGAATTTTTCCCTGCTTCGGAAGCCCTGTTCCTGGCTTCTCTGGTCCTGACCAGAGGCACGACAGAAGATCAGTGGCGTGAACTTGCAGAAAAAGCACACGGAATTTATGAAGTAATTAAAAAGGAACATGCTCTTTTAACTTCCGGTGGAGATATTATTTTTTCCATCCTGATGGCAAAAACCGGGAAAGACAGAGACCTGCTGGACAGAGCCAATGCCTTCCAGGAATATTTGGAAAAAGCATTGCCGGGTACCGAACCGGTTACGCTGTCCCGTGTTCTGGCACTGGAATCCGAAGGCTCTGTAGAAGAAATCAGTGAACGGTTCTTAACCCTGTATCATAAGCTGGCTGAAAAAGGCTGTGCTTACGGAAAGCGGTATCAGCTTCCTATGCTGGGAATTGCTTCCATGATGCCAAATGATATTGATGAAATTGTCAATGACATCTGTGAAGTAGATAAATACCTTGCCAGACAGGATCTGTATCGCGGACTGCTGCATTGGTACAGCAAGACCGTCAGACTGATGCACGCCACCATGATTGTAACCGGTGCCTATGCCAAGGAACGCCGGAAGCAGGAAGGCACAGATGACCATTATGTAAAAGCAGAACTGCTGGCCATGAACATTTCCCTTTGGAACCTGTTCTACGTTCTGTTTATTTAAAAAGGTCTATTTAAAGGCTGCGTAGCGTCAGTTTTATCATGAAAAAGAAGGACCCCGGAAAGCACTGTGTGCTTTCCGGGGCTTTTTGCTTTTTGTGTTAAATGCGTGTTGCTACAGCATTCACATATTTAACATCTGACCTTGAATCTGCTGCATGGTTTCTTCTGATGGCTGGCAGGTCAGCGGATCTTCTCCGTTGACGGAAAGATAGATGATCTGCATGGCGTCGTTCATGATGTCATTCATGGAAACGCGGGCATTTTGCAGGGCTGCCATAGTTGGAATTTCATTCATTTCCTGATACAGGGCCATATAATCCGACTGGATTTTTTGCATTTGTGCTTCATCCGGATTTTCCTGGCCGACTAAGGCTTCAAAGAGGGTCTGCATTTCTTTGAACTTGTCATTGTATTCGCCAATCTTCGGGTCTTTTTCGGCTTCGTCCCGGGCGGCAAGATAGGCCTTGTACGGATCGGATGCCTGAATGGCTACGCCCAGTGCGCGGGCAGCTTCCATAATGTCCATGGGGTGTTAC
>CAVFBE010000075.1:0-20242 GCA_963620745.1 Muribaculaceae bacterium
AGGTTGCACAGTTATAGGTTATGCAGTTAAAGATTGTACAAAGTCAGGAGTATGGCTATAGGTTACGCGGTTGAAGGTGGTACAAGGTTAGGAAGTATGCTGGCGGCGTATGGACTTATAGGTTGCACAGTTAAAGGTTGTACAAAGACAGAAGTATGGCTGTTGATGTATGGACTATATGCTATATAGTTACAGGTTGTGTGGTTATAGATTGTACAGCTATAGGCGTGTGACCATAGGCCGTGTGGCTATAGGTCGTACAGTTATAGGCCGTGCGGTTATAGGCTGCACAACTAAAGGCTGTACAGAGTTAACAGAAACAAAAATGGCATAAGGCTAACATGAGGAGGGCTTAGTATGGCGGCACCATTGGCGGATCGCATTCGGCCGGAAACGCTGGACGACATTGTCGGACAGCGGCATCTTCTGGGCGAAGGCAAAGCGCTGCGCAACATTATTCAGTCCGGCACCATTCCGAATTTGATCTTTTACGGACCGTCCGGAACGGGGAAGACAACGGTTGCCGGCATGATTGCAAAACAGACCAATAAACGGCTGTACCGGTTAAACGCTACCAACGCCTCCATTTCCGATATTAAGGATATGGTGTCGGAGCTGAATACCCTGGCAGCGCCGAACGGAATATTGCTGTATCTGGATGAAATCCAATACTTTAATAAGAAACAGCAGCAGAGCCTGCTGGAGTATCTGGAAAGCGGAGACATTACCATGATTGCCTCCACCACGGAAAACCCATACTTTTATGTATATAATGCGGTCATCAGCCGCTGCACGGTTTTTGAATTTAAGAGCGTTTGTGCAGAGGATATTGAACAGGCCGTGCAGCGGGCCTTCCGCGTTTTAGCGGAAGAGACCGGCGCGCCGTACCAATTGGAAGACGGCGTCAGCATGGCCATTGCCCGCATCTCCGGAGGAGACGTGCGCAAGTCCATTAATACGGTAGAGCTGTGCGCCCTGTCCTGCGGACCGGAGCGCAGCATTACATTAGACCTGGTGGAACAGCTGACGCAGAAGTCCTCCATGCGGTACGACCGCGCCGGAGATGACCACTATGATATTCTAAGCGCTTTCCAGAAGAGTATGCGGGGGTCGGACCCGGATGCCGCCCTGCATTATCTGGCCAGACTTCTTTCCGCAGGAGACCTGCCATCCGCCATTCGGCGGCTGATGGTCTGTGCCTGCGAAGATGTTGGTCTGGCCTATCCGCAGATCATACCCATTGTAAAGAATGCTTGTGACATTGCGCTGCAGGTCGGCTTGCCCGAAGCCCGCATCCCTTTGGCGGACGCGGTGGTCCTTGTTGCCACCAGTCCGAAATCCAACAGCGCGTACCTGGCGTACGGCGCTGCGGAAGCGGACGTGCAGTCCGGCAACTTCGGCGCCATCCCGCGCCGCCTGCAGAACAAGCACTTTGACGGCGAAGACAATCCCAACAAGGGCCAGTTCTATGTTTACCCGCATGACTATCCAAACCACTGGGTAAAGCAACAGTATTTGCCGGACGCCATTAAAGATGTTACTTACTACACGCCCGGCGAAAACAAAGTAGAGCAGGCGGCCAAAGCCTACTGGGAGTCCATAAAGGGTAAATAAAGCTATATTTTGCGGACTCGGGGACGGGGACCGCAACATTTTGCGGAAGAAACGGAGTGCAAAAACGCACTCCGTTTTTGCACGTTTTCTGCCTCCCGCATCTTTGTGAAAAATGACAGAACTCTGCCGGAAAACCTTGTAAAAAAAGCAGAAATTTCTCAGAAAAAACTATTGCATCAGGGGTATCGGTATGGTATATTTTTTAGGCACGTGAATTGGGCGTCCTGCGCCCAAAATCACGCAGAGATATGCGAAGATGCGGGAGGTGGCCGTCCCCGAGACGGGAAATTTCCGCGGAGTATGTCCGATTTTAAACCGGGCGAAACAAATAACGGCAAATCAATCTGACTCGCAAAGGATTGAACTGCCATGCTGTTTTGTCACCCGAAAGCAGAGCTGCTCACGAGCTCAGGCCTTCAGGTTTTTTAAATACTGACTGGGGAAACGCCCGGTTGGGTTTACAAAATAGCAATAAGCCCGCCATACTTATCACTCTAGGAGGAGTAAAAAATGGCAGTAAAAGAAAAGATCAGAATCAGACTCAAGGGCTATGATCACAACTTAGTTGACATCGCAGCCGAAAAGATCGTTGAAACCGCAAAGCGCACTGGCGCTAAGGTATCCGGTCCTGTTCCCCTTCCTACTGAAAAGGAAATTGTTACCATCCTTCGTGCAACTCACAAGTACAAGGACAGCCGGGAACAGTTTGAGCAAAGAACCCACAAAAGACTCATCGACATTCAGAGACCTTCCAACAAAACTGTTGAAGCTCTGACTGGTCTTGAGCTTCCTGCCGGTGTTGAAATCGAAATCAAGCTGTAAAGCAAACAGTTCTGACTACATCGCCAGAACGCAGATTTCATCCCGTAGGGTCATGTTGGCAAACGCCAACCAATAACCATTAGGAGGTAGTAATTATGCAGAAAGGTCTTATCGGTAAGAAAATCGGTATGACACAGCTTTTTGACGAATCCGGAAAAGTTATCCCGGTAACCGTTGTAGAAGCTGGACCATGTACTGTTGTTCTCAAGAAGACAGAAGCAAATGACGGTTACAACGCCGTACAGCTTGGCTTCGGAGACGTTAAGGTACAGCGGGTTAACAAGCCTATGAAGGGTCAGTTTGACAAGGCAAATGTTGCCCCGAAGAAAGTTTTGAAAGAATTCAGACTGGATGATTGTGACAGCGTTAACGTTGGTGACATTCTGAAGGCTGATACCTTCGCCATCGGTGACAAGGTAGACGTCATCGGTACCAGCAAGGGTAAGGGAACCGCCGGTGCCATTAAGCGCTGGAACTTCTCCCGCCTGAAAGAAACCCACGGTACCGGTCCTAACGCAAGACACGCCGGTTCTCTGGGTGCCTGCTCGGATCCGTCCCGCGTATTCAAGGGAAAGAAATTAGCTGGTCATCTTGGTTCTGAACGCGTAACCATCCAGAATCAGGAAGTTGTTAAGGTAGACGTTGAAAACAACCTGATTGCCATCAAGGGTGCCATTCCGGGCCCGCGCGGCGGCATTGTTGTTCTCAGAGACACCGTAAAAGCATAAGAAGGAGGAGTAAGACATGCCTAGCGTAGCAGTTTATAGCGCAGCCGGTAAGAAAAACGGCACCATGGAACTGTCCGACAGCATCTTCGGCATTGAACCGAATATGTCCGTTGTTCACCTGGTTGTTGTAAATTACCTGGCAAATCAGCGTCAGGGTACACAGTCTACCCTCACCCGCTCCGAAGTAGCCGGCGGCGGAAGAAAACCGTGGAGACAGAAGGGCACCGGTCGTGCTCGTCAGGGCTCCATCCGTGCACCACAGTGGAGACACGGCGGTATTGCTCTTGGTCCAAAGCCCAGAACTTACGGCTTTGACGTAAACAAGAAAGTAAAGAAACTGGCCATGAAGTCCGTTCTTTCCGACAAGGTTGCAAATGATGCATTCCAGGTTGTAGAAGAATTCGGTCTGAAAGACATTAAGACCAAGGACATGGTTAAGGTTCTTAGCGCACTGGGTCAAACAAAGAAGACTCTCATCATAACCGCTGAGAAGGACGACGTTGTTTACAAGAGTGCAAGAAACATTCAGGGCGTTAAAGTAAGCCCGGTAAACGCTATCAGCGTTTATGACATCGTCAACAGCAACAAGGTTGTTATTGCCAAGGACGCTGTTGCCAAGCTTGAGGAGGTATATGCATGAGCAAGGTAGCACAGGACATCATCCTCAAACCAATTATTACAGAAGCCAGTATGGCAAACACTGCTCTGAAGAAGTACACCTTCAAAGTAGCCAAGGATGCCAACAAGATTGAAATTGCCAAGGCAGTTGAAGAACTGTTCGGCGTACAGGTTGCCAAGGTAAACACCCTGAACGTTCGCGGTAAGCAGCGCAGACAGGGCCGTTTCGTAGGCTACACCGCATCCTGGAAAAAAGCCATCGTAACCCTGACCGAAGACTCCAAGACCATCGAGTTCTTCGAAGGCATGATTTAAGTTAGGAGGGAAAAGAAATGGCAATTCGTGTTATCAAGCCGGTTACCAACGGCACAAGAAACATGTCCGTTACTGATTACTCCGAACTTTCTAAGGTTGCTCCGGAAAGAAGCCTGTTAGAGCCGCTTTCCAAGCACTCCGGTCGTAACAGTTACGGTAGAATTACCGTTCGCCACAGAGGCGGCGGAAACCGTAGAAAATATCGTGTCATTGACTTTAAGCGTCAGAAGTTTGATGTACCTGCAAAGGTTATCACTCTGGAATATGACCCGAACCGTTCTGCCAACATTGCTCTCATCCAGTATGAAGACGGCGTAAAGAATTACATTCTTGCTCCGGTTGGCCTGAAGGTTGGAGACACCGTAGAAGCCGGCCCGGATGCTGATATCAAACCGGGTAACGCACTTCCTATGGTAAACATTCCGGTTGGTACTTTCGTACACAACGTAGAACTTTACCCCGGCCGCGGCGGTCAGTTCGCAAGAGCTGCCGGTAACGCTGCCCAGCTGATGGCTAAGGAAAACGGCAAAGCCCTTCTCCGTATGCCGTCCGGCGAACTTCGTAACGTGCCGGTTACCTGCATGGCCACTGTTGGCCAGGTTGGTAACACCGACCACGAAAACGTAAAGCTTGGTAAAGCAGGCCGCACCCGTCATAAGGGTATCCGTCCAACCGTTCGTGGTTCTGTCATGAACCCGAATGACCACCCGCACGGTGGTGGTGAAGGTAAGTCCCCGATCGGCCGTCCGGGCCCTGTTACTCCGTGGGGTAAACCTGCACTGGGTTATAAGACGCGTAAGCACAACAAGAAGTCCGATAAGATGATCGTAAGACGTCGGAACGGCAAATAATCGTGAAAGGAGTTATGCATCATGAGTAGATCTTTAAAGAAAGGCCCATACGTGGAGCCGAAACTGCTCGCAAGAGTACAGAAGATGAACGAAGCCGGTGAAAAGATCGTTTTGAAGACCTGGAGCCGTTCCTCCACTATCTTCCCAGATTTCGTTGGTCATACCTTCGCAGTTCACGACGGACGTAAGCACGTTCCCGTATACGTTACTGAGGACATGGTAGGACACAAACTCGGTGAATTCGCACCGACCAGAACATACAGGGGCCACGCAGGTTCCAAGACATCAGGCAAGTAAGGAGGGTGTAAATAATGGAAGCAACTGCTAAGGTTACATTCGTAAGAATTGCACCTCGCAAGGTACAGATCGTTCTGGATCTGATCCGCAACCAGCCGGCCGACAAGGCCATGGCTATTCTCAAGCACACCCCGAAAGCTGCAACAGAGGTTCTTGAGAAACTGTTAAAGTCCGCAATG
The DNA here is from genome assembly GCA_963620745.1 of Muribaculaceae bacterium. Lineage (GTDB taxonomy): Bacteria > Bacillota > Clostridia > Oscillospirales > Acutalibacteraceae > RUG420. The sequence continues at coordinate 5,425 of CAVFBE010000075.1, forward strand.
GCAAACGCTGAGGTTAAGGGTATGGACATCAGCCGGCTTTACATTTCCGAATGTTATGTAAACCAGGGACCAACTCTGAAGCGTATGAGACCAAGAGCACAAGGCCGTGCATATGGAATTGACAAGAAAACATCCCATATCACCATGGTGCTTAAGGAAGCAGAATAAAGGAGGAGGTTGAAACAATGGGACAGAAAGTTAACCCAACTGGACTCAGAATTGGTGTTATCAAAGACTGGGAATCTCGCTGGTATGCCGGCAAGAACACTTTCGGTGACACACTGGTAGAAGACTACAATCTCAGAAAATACCTTCTTCAGACTCTGAAGCCAGCAGGCGTACCAAAAGTAGAAATTGAACGTGATGCAAAGCGCGTTCGCATTAATATCCACTGTGCAAAGCCGGGTATTGTTATCGGTCGCGGCGGTTCTGAAATTGAAAAGCTGAAAGCAGTATGTGAAAAGAAGCTCGGCAAGCCGGTTTCCATTAACATTATTGAAATTAAGCAGCCGGACCTGGACGCACAGCTTGTTGCAGAAAACATTGCCGGTCAGCTGGAAAGACGTATTTCTTATCGTCGTGCCACTAAGCAGGCAATCGGCAGAACCATGAGACTGGGTGCCAAAGGTATTAAGGTACAGTGCGGCGGCCGTCTCGGCGGTGCTGAAATTGCACGTTCCGAAAGTTATCATGAAGGAACCATTCCTCTGCAGACCATCCGTGCAGACATTGACTACGGATTTGCAGAAGCTCATACCACTTATGGTGTTGTTGGTGTAAAAGTATGGATCTACAACGGTGAAGTACTGCACAGCACCAAGAAGACCGGTGGTGCTAAGAAAGGGGGCAACAAATAATGCTGATGCCAAAAAGAGTTAAACACAGAAAGCAGCAGCGTGGTCGTATGACCGGTAAAGCCACTCGTGGCACCAAGGTCACTTACGGTGACTATGGTCTTGTTGCTCTGGAACCGGCATGGATCACCTCTGCTCAGATTGAAGCAGCCCGTGTTGCCATGACCCGTTACATCAAGCGTGGCGGTCAGGTTTGGATTAAGATCTTCCCTGACAAGCCAATCACCAAAACCCCGGCTGAAACCCGAATGGGTAAAGGTAAGGGTGCCGTAGAATACTGGGTAGCCGTTGTTAAGCCGGGCAGAGTTATGTTTGAACTTGCCGGCGTACCGGAAGAAACAGCTCGTGAGGCCATGCGTCTTGCAGCTAACAAGCTCCCCATCAAATGCAAGTTCGTAAAGAAAGAGGAGGGTGAACAGGAATGAAAGCTTCTGAACTGAGAACACTGTCCGCCGCTGAACTTGACGCAAAGCTTGCCGAACTTCGGGACGAACTGTTTAAACTTCGTTTTCAGCAGGCAATCAACCAGCTTGAAAACCCATCCCGCATCAGTGCCGTTAAAAAGGACATCGCCCGCATCAAAACCATCCAGCGCGATGTAGAACTTCACGGCACGGAAGCCTAAGGAAAGAGAGGTTTGAAAGCATGAGTGAAAGAAATCTTAGAAAAACTCAGGTCGGCGTCGTAACCAGCGACAAAATGGATAAAACCGTTGTTGTTACTGTCAGAGACAGAGTACAGCATCCGCTTTATAAGAAGATTGTAAACCGCACCGTAAAGATCAAAGCCCATGACGAAAACAACGAATGCCACGTAGGTGACAGAGTAAAAATCATGGAAACCCGTCCTATCTCCAAGGATAAGAGATGGCGTGTAGCAGAGATCATTGAGAAGGCTAAGTAATTAAGGAGGGAATCCCTGTGGTACAACAGCAAACACTCCTCAAGGTTGCCGACAACTCTGGTGCAAAAGAAATCATGTGCATCCGTGTACTTGGCGGTACCGGGAGAAGATACGCCAACATCGGTGACGTCATTGTTGCTTCCGTAAAGAAAGCACAGCCGGGCGGAGCCGTAAAGAAGGGCGAAGTAGTGAAGGCAGTTGTTGTCAGAACCAAGAAGGGCGTTCGTCGTGATGACGGCACCTACATTCGGTTTGACGAAAACGCAGCTGTTCTGATTAAGGAAGATAAGAGTCCAAAAGGAACCCGTATTTTTGGGCCTGTAGCAAGAGAACTGAGAGGCAAGGACTTTACCAAGATTCTGTCCCTTGCTCCGGAAGTACTCTAATCTGGAGGTAAAAAAATATGAATAAAGTTCACGTTAAAACCGGCGATGAAGTTATTGTAATCAATGGTAAATACCACGGTCAGAAGGGCAAGGTTCTTGCTGTTTCTCCGGCCGAAGGCAAAGTCATTGTAGAAGGCATTAACATCATCACCAAGCACGTTAAGCCAAGAAGAATGGGCGAAACCGGTGGTCTGGTAAAGGCAGAATCTGCTCTGTATGCCAGCAAGGTTCAGCTCGTTTGCCCGGAATGCGGAAAACCAACTCGCGTTGGTCATGAAGGTCAGGGCAAAGATAAGAAACGCGTTTGCAAGAAGTGCGGCGCAAAGTTTGAATAAAGGAGGGGAACAACAGAATGGCTAGATTAAAAGATAAGTATGTAGGCGAAGTTGCTCCTGCTCTGATGGAAAAGTACGGTTACGAATCCGTAATGCAGATTCCGAAGCTGGAAAAGATTGTTGTTAACGTTGCCTGCGGCGAAGCCAAGGAAAACTCCAAGGTTATTGATTCCGTAGTAAACGACTTACAGACCATCACCGGTCAGCATCCGGTTCTTTGCAAGGCTAAGAAGTCTGTTGCAAACTTCAAGCTTCGTGAAGGCATGGTCATCGGCGCAAAGGTAACCCTTCGCGGTGACAGAATGTATGAATTCCTGGATCGTTTCTTCAACCTGGCTCTGCCACGCGTAAGAGACTTCAGAGGGATCAACCCGAACTCCTTCGATGGCCGCGGAAACTATTCCCTGGGCATTAAGGAACAGCTGATCTTCCCGGAAATTGAGTACGACAAGATTGATGCTATCCGTGGTATGGACATCTGCTTCGTTACCACTGCAAAGACTGACGAAGAAGCAAAAGAACTGCTCACCCTGATGGGTGCTCCGTTCGCAAAGTAAGGAGGAAAGAACTGTGGCAAAAACTTCTATGAAAGTTAAGGCAGCCAGACCTGCCAAATACTCGACCAGACAGCATAACAGATGCAAGATCTGCGGTAGACCACACGCTTACCTCCGTAAATACGGAGTATGCCGCGTTTGCTTCAGAGAACTTGCTCATGCAGGTCAGATCCCTGGCGTTAAGAAAGCCAGCTGGTAAAAAACGAGCAATAGCATAAGGAGGGTAACGAAACATGCAAATTACAGATCCGGTAGCAGATATGCTTACCAGAATTAGAAATGCAAATTCCGCAAAGCATGACACAGTACAAGTTCCCGCATCCAACATGAAGAAGGCCATTGCTCAGATTCTTGTTGACGAGGGATACATCAAGAGCTTTACCGTTACGGAAGACGGAAAGCAGGGCGTTATTGACATCGTGCTCAAGTACGGCCCGAACAAATCTCAGGTTATCACCGGCCTTAGAAGAGTTTCCAAGCCGGGTCTCCGCATCTACACCAGCTGCGAAGACATGCCGAAGGTAATGAAAGGTCTTGGCATTGCCATCCTTTCCACTCCGAAGGGCGTTATGACTGATAAAGAAGCTCGCAAAGCCAATGTTGGCGGCGAAGTTCTTGCATTCGTTTGGTAAGGAGGAACAGTGAAATGTCTCGAATTGGTAAAAAACCAATCGCCATTCCAGCCGGCGTTGAAGTAAAGCTGGACGGAAACACTGTTACCGTAAAAGGTCCGAAGGACACCCTTACGCAGACAGTACATCCGAACATGGAAGTAAAGGTTGAAGGAACCGAATTATTGGTAACTCGCCCGAACGACCAGAAAGAAAACAGAGCTCTGCACGGCCTGACCCGTTCCCTGCTTGCCAACATGGTAACAGGCGTAACCGAAGGCTTCACCAAGGAGCTTGAAATTAACGGTGTAGGTTACCGTGCTGCCATGGAAGGCAAGACTCTGGTACTTACCATCGGTTATTCCCACCTTGTTAAGATGGAAACCCCGGACGGCCTGAAGTGCGAAGTTCCGGCTCCGAACAAGATTGTAATTTCCGGTGCTGATAAGCAGGCCGTAGGTCAGTTTGCAGCTGAAGTTCGCAAGCAGCGTCCGCCGGAGCCTTATAAGGGCAAGGGCATTAAGTATGCTGACGAACACATTCGCCGCAAAGAAGGTAAAGCCGGTAAGGGCGGTAAGTAAGAAAAGGAGTGAATCGGAATGGTATCAAGACAAGATAGCAATAAAGCTCGTCTTAAGCGTCATAAAAGAGTACGCGCAAAGATTTCCGGCACTGCACAGCGTCCGCGCCTCAGTGTTTACCGTTCTTTGAACAACATCTATGCGCAGATCATTGATGACGAAGCAGGAAACACTCTTGTTGCTGCTTCCTCCAATGAAAAAACGTTTAAAGAATACGGCGGAAACAAAGCTGCCGCTAAAGAAGTTGGTAAACTTCTTGCAGAACGCGCAGCAGAAAAAAATATTACAGAAGTAGTCTTTGACCGCGGCGGTTATGTATATGAAGGCCGTGTAGAAGCACTCGCTGAAGGTGCCCGTGAGGGTGGCCTGAAGTTCTGATAACAGAAAGGAGAGGAATTTTTTGGCTAAGATTGATGCATCTAATTTAGAGCTTCAGGAGCGCGTTATCACCATTAACCGTGTTTCCAAGACCGTTAAAGGTGGTCGTATTTACAAGTTCGCTGCTCTTGTAGTAGTTGGAGATGGCAACGGAATCGTAGGCTTCGGTATTGGTAAGTCCGGCGAAGTTCCAGACGCTATCCGCAAAGGCATCGAAGATGCTAAGAAGAACTTAATTAAGGTTTCTCTGAAGGGTTCTACTATCCCTCACGAAGTAACCGGTAAGTTCGGTGCAGGCGTTGTACTGCTGAAACCGGCTGCACCTGGTACCGGCGTTATTGCCGGTGGTCCTGTCCGTGCTGTTGTAGAAACAGTGGGTATCAAGGACATTCGTTCTAAGGCACTTCGCTCGAACAACCCGTGCAACGTAGTAAGAGCTACCCTGAACGGTCTGTCTCAGCTTCGTACTGCTGAAGAAGTTGCAGAAGTTCGCGGCAAGTCCGTAAAAGAAATTGTAGGCTAAGGAGGTTGTCAAAATGGCAAAGAAAGACACCGTTGATGTAAAGCTTGTAAAGAGCCTCATCGGCAGCAAGAAAGACCAGATTGCAACCGCATATTCTCTTGGTCTTCATAAGATTGGGGATGTCAGCACCCAGCCGAACAATCCTCAGACCCAGGGCAAGATCAACAAGATCATTCACCTGGTAGAAGTTAGCGAAGGTTAATAGGAGGTGCAAAACATGCAACTGCACGAACTCAAGCCAGCAGAAGGCTCCAAGCGTGACGTAAAGCGCATCGGTCGTGGCCCGGCTTCCGGCCAGGGTAAGACTGCAGGCAAAGGTCACAAGGGTCAGAAAGCAAGATCCGGCTACAGCCAGCGCTTTGGTTTCGAAGGTGGCCAGATGCCACTCCAGAGACGAATTCCGAAGAGAGGGTTCAACAATATCTTCGCTAAGGAAATCGTAACAGTAAACGTTTCTGATCTTGAAAAGAAGTTCAATGACGGTGACGTTGTTGATGCCGCAGCCCTGATTGCTGCCGGTCTGATCAAGAAAGAAAAGGACGGTGTAAAAGTCCTTGGAAACGGAGATCTCAGCAAGAAGCTGACCGTTAAGGTGAATGCTTATTCTGGCGCTGCTAAAGAAAAGATTGAAGCAGCAGGTGGGAAGGCTGAGGTGATCTGAAATGCTGCAGACACTGGTCAACGCGTTTAAGACTCCTGACTTAAGAAAGAGAATGCTGTATACCGCATTTATCATTCTTCTGTTTCGTATTGGTGCCGCTATTTCAGTCCCGTTTACAGATGCCTCCATGGGTATCATTTCCGATACCACATCGGCAGGCAACTTCATGAACTATTTAAATATGATGACCGGTGACGCGTTCAACTACGGAACCATTTTTGCAATGTCAATTACTCCGTACATTAACGCATCCATCATCATTCAGCTCCTGACGGTAGCCATTCCTGCACTGGAACGGTTAACCAAGGAAGGAGATTCCGGACGGAAAAAGATGCAGGCAATTACGCGGATTACCGCTATTGTCATTGCTCTTCTTCAGTCCACTGCCTACTTCTTTTATTTAAGAAGCGGCAGCTACCTTGTCGGTAATGACTACACCGGATTTTCTGCAGTTCTGCAGGCCCTGGTTATTATCATGACCCTGACTGCCGGCTCTGCCTTAATGATGTGGCTGGGCGAACAGATTAACGTCAAGGGTATCGGCAACGGTATTTCCATTCTGCTGTTTGCGGGTATTATTTCCCGTATGCCGCAGACCGCAATGCTTCTTTGGAACACCTTCACAAAGGGTGGTCTGTACTATGCATTTTCTCCGCTTGCCCTGATCAGCATCTTGGCTTCGGTAGTCTTCATTGTATGGATTGACGGTTCCGAAAGAAGGATTCCGGTTGTTTATGCCAAGCGTGTGGTTGGCCGGAAGATGTACGGCGGACAAAGCACCAACTTACCAATTAAGGTAAACATGTCCGGTGTTATGTCCATCATCTTTGCCAGCTCCATTCTTTCCCTGCCGCCTACCATTCAGATGTTCTTAACGGACAAGATTGAAGAAGGCAGCGGATGGGACAAGTTCTTTAACCTGTTTAATGCAGAGAACTGGTTCTATGGCATTATTTACTTTGTTTTGATCATCTTCTTCGCGTTCTTCTACAGTTCCATTCAGTACAACCCGATCGAGATGGCAAACACACTCCGGAAGAACAACGGCACTATCCCAGGCATCCGTCCGGGCAAGCCGACTTCCGAATATATTGCAAAGGTTCTGAACCGCGTAGTTCTGGTTGGATCTTTGCTCATCAGTATCATTGCTCTTTATCCAACCGTTTATTCCCAGATTACCAAAGCGTGCGGTGCACAGGTTAACATTGCCTTGGGCGGTACGTCCGTAATCATTCTGGTTGGTGTTGCCCTGGAAACGGTAAGACAGCTGGAATCCCAGTTAATGGTTCGCCAGTATAAGGGTTTCCTGGATTAACCGGAGGAGGACAGATATGAATATTATTTTTCTGGGCGCGCCGGGCGCCGGCAAAGGCACACAGGCAGACAGAATTGCTGATGCCTACGGCATTCCGACCATCTCCACAGGCAACATGATTCGTGAAGCATTGGCCAAAGGCACCGAAATGGGCCTGAAGGCCAAAGCCTTCATTGAGGCCGGACAGCTGGTTCCTGATGCAGTTGTCATCGGCATCATTCAAGAGCGTTTAGCGCTGGCAGATTGCGCAAACGGGTTTATCCTTGACGGATTCCCACGCACTATCCCACAGGCAGAAGCCCTGGAAGAAATGGGCGTTACCATTGATAAGGTGGTAGACATTGAGGTTGCCGATGACATCATTACGGCCCGCATGTCCGGCCGCCGGGTTTGCCCCAAGTGCGGCGCGCCGTATCACACTGAATCCTTAAAGCCGAAAAAAGAAGGCATCTGTGACAAGTGCGGTACCGAACTGCAGCAGCGTAAAGATGATAAGCCGGAAACGGTTGCTGACCGCTTAAAGGTTTATCATGAACAGACCGAACCGCTGAAAGACTTCTATGCCAAACGCGGCACCCTGAAGGAAGTAGACGGCCTTGGCTCTGTTGACGAGATTACAAAGCGTGTCAAAGACGCTTTGGAGGCAAATGCATGATAGTACTGAAAACCAGTAAAGAATTAGAGCTGATGAAGAAGGCTTGTAAGATTTCTTCTGACGCACTGTTCAAGGCCGGAGACGCAATCCGCCCGGGTATTTCCACTTGGGAACTGGACAAAATTGCGTATGATTACATAAAAAGTCAGGGAGCAGAACCCAACTTCCTTGGCCTTTATGGATTTCCGGGTACTGCCTGCATTTCCGTAAATGATGAGATCATTCATGGCATTCCAAGCAAGAAAGTAATCCTGAAAGAGGGCGACATCGTCTCCATAGACACGGGCGCCAAATTTGACGGATACAACGGTGACAACGCCTATACCTTTATGGTTGGCGAAGTTTCTCCTGAAGTGAAGCGGCTGCTAGAGGTCACAAAGGAGAGTATGTACAAGGGCATTGAAGCCGCCGTTCCGGGCAACCGGATTGGTGACATCGGCCACGCCGTTCAGGAATGCGCAGAAGCCGCCGGTTACGGTGTTATTCGGGAATACGAAGGACACGGTGTCGGCACCAAGCTTCATGAAGATCCTGGCATACCAAACTTTGGTAGAGCCCATCGGGGCGCGCGGATTCTTCCGGGAATGACCCTGGCCATTGAACCAATGATTGCCATGGGCACCTATAAGATTCGTCAGAATCCGGGAGACGAGTGGACGGTTTACACCGCCGACGGAAAACCTGCCGCTCACTTTGAGAACACCATTGCCGTTACGGCGGATGGACCAGTTATTCTGACACCATTTAAGTATTAATGGTGAGGAGGGAAACGTATGTCTAAACAGGATATGATCGAAATCGAAGGGACTGTTGTTGAAGCACTTCCGAACGCCATGTTCAAGGTAGAGCTTCAGAACGGACACCAAATTCTGGCCCATATTTCCGGTAAGCTTCGGATGAATTACATCCGCATTCTTCCGGGAGACAAAGTAACGGTCGAAATGTCGCCATATGACCTTACTAGAGGCCGTATTACGTGGCGATCCAAATAACACAACAACGGAGGTAGTTCAAATGAAAGTAAGACCTTCTGTCAAAAAAATGTGCGATAAGTGCAAAGTGATCAAGCGCAAGGGTAAAGTCATGGTAATCTGTGAAAACCCGAAGCACAAACAGCGTCAGGGCTAACTCGCCCGGACTTACACACTAATGGAGGTGCAAATTAATGGCTCGTATTTCAGGTGTTGACCTGCCAAGAGACAAAAGAGTTGAAATTGCTCTGACTTACATCTATGGCATCGGCAATAAAACTGCAAACGATATCATTACCGCAACCGGTGTAAATCCTGATACCCGCGTTAAGGATTTGACCGAAGAAGATGTTTCCAAGCTTCGTGAGTATATTGACCACCATCTGACCGTAGAAGGTGACCTTCGCCGCGAAACAGCGCTGAACATCAAGAGACTGATTGAAATCGGTTCCTACCGTGGCGTACGTCATAGAAAGGGTCTTCCGGTAAGAGGACAGCGTTCTAAGACCAACGCTCGTACGCGCAAGGGTCCGAAGAAGACCATTGCAAACAAGAAGAAGTAATAGGAGGGATACCTAAATGGCTAAACAGGGCAAAAAGACCACAGCCACTCGCAGACGTCGTGACCGTAAGGCAGTTGTCAACGGTGCGGCTCATATCCAGTCCACCTTCAACAATACTATTGTTACCATTACCGATCTGGAAGGTAACGCCGTATCTTGGGCTTCCGCCGGTGAACTTGGTTTCCGCGGTTCCAAGAAATCCACTCCGTTTGCCGCACAGAGCGCAGCTGAAACCGCTGCTGCCATTGCAATTGACAACGGAATGAAGACTGTTGAAGTTTACGTCAAGGGCCCGGGCGCCGGCCGTGAAGCTGCCATTCGTGCACTGCAGACCGCCGGTCTGGAAGTAACCATGATTAAAGACGTTACTCCAATCCCGCACAACGGATGCCGTCCGCCGAAGAGAAGACGTGTCTGATAAGGAGGATAAACACTATGGCAAAAAATATGCAGCCGATTGCCAAGCGCTGTAAGGCGCTCAACCTTTCTCCTGCAACCCTTGGCTACTCCGGCAAGGAAACTCGCCGCAACCCGAAGGGCAACATGAGAAGAAAGCAGTCCGAATATGCACTGCAGCTGAACGAAAAGCAGAAAGTAAAGTTTGTTTACGGTATGCTGGAAAAGCAGTTCCGTTCTTATTATGAAAAGGCAGCTAAGATGCCGGGCAAAACCGGTGACAACCTTCTGATCCTTTGCGAAAGCCGTCTGGACAACGTTGTTTTCCACCTTGGTTTTGCATCTACCCGCCGTCAGGCAAGACAGCTGGTTAACCACAGCCACTTCACTGTAGACGGTAAGAAGGTTAACATTCCGTCCTTCCAGGTTAAGCCGGGTATGGTAATTGAAGTTAAGGAAGGCAGCCGTTCTTCCGTTCTGTTCACCCGTCTGACCGGAGAAGATGCTCCGCTGGTTAACGTTCCTGCATGGCTGGAACTGGACAGCAGCAAGCTGAAGGGCACGGTTACCAGAATGCCTACTCGTGAAGATGTTGACTTCCCGGTTGAAGAACATCTCATCGTTGAGTACTACTCCAAGTAATGCTAGTACTTTAAAGCCCCGATTCTTTTTCATTTTACAAAGGAGGGTTTTGAATGATCGGTATCGAGAAGCCAAATATTGAAATTGTCAATTTGGAAGGCGACACCTACGGAAAATTCACGTTGGAACCACTGGAAAGAGGCTTTGGCACCACGCTGGGTAACTCCCTTCGTCGGGTCCTGCTCTCCTCTCTCCCGGGTTATGCCATTACTTCTGTGAAGATTGACGGCGTTCTTCATGAGTTCTCCACCATTCCGGGCGTCAAGGAAGACGTAACCGAAATTGTCCTGAACTTAAAGAGCGTAATTGTAAAGCTGAACAGCGATGGCCCCAAGACCGTCCGCATTGATGCTACCGGTGAAGGCGAAGTAACCGCAGGTGACATCAAGGGCGACTATGACGTTGAAATCCTGAATCCGGACCTGCACATTGCAAGCCTTGATAAGGACGCCAAGCTTTCCATGGAAATGACCGTAGATAACGGCAGAGGTTATGTTTCTTCTGACAGAAACAAGCAGGAACTGCAGCCGATTCTGGGTGTCATTGCCACTGACTCTATTTATACACCGGTATTAAAGGTTAATTACACTGTTGAGAACACCCGTGTAGGCCAGCGTATTGACTACGATAAGCTGACTCTGGAGGTGTGGACCAACGGAACCATTTCTGCAAAGGAAGCGGTTTCTTTGGCAGCCAAGATCCTCAACGATCACCTCAAGTTATTTATTGACTTGTCTGAAAATGAATTCATGGCCGACGTTCTCGTTGAGAAAGATGATAACTCAAGAGAGAAAGTTCTGGAGATGACCATTGAAGAACTTGATTTGTCTGTTCGTTCCTTCAACTGCTTGAAGCGCGCAGGCATTAACACAGTAGAAGATTTGACCAACAAGTCCGAAGATGACATGATGAAGGTTAGAAACCTTGGCAAGAAGTCTCTTGACGAAGTCGTTGCCAAGCTGGACAACCTCGGATTCTCTCTTCGCACGGATGACGAATAAGGTAAAGGAGTGATCAGAATGCCAGGAACCAGAAAACTTGGTAGAACCAGCAGCCACCGTAAGTCCATGCTTCGTGGAATGGTTACCTATCTGTTTGAAAATGGCAAAATTGAAACCACCGTTACTCGCGCCAAGGAAGTTCGTGCAATGGCCGAAAAGATGATTACCATTGCAAAGAAGGACGACCTCAGTGCCAAGCGTCAGGTACTTGCATACGTTACCAAAGAAGACGTAGCCAAGAAGCTGTTTGACGAAATTGCACCGAAGTACGCAGATGTAAACGGCGGGTACACTCGTATCATTAAGACCGGCCCACGCCGCGGCGATGCAGCTGAAATGTGCATCATTGAACTTGTCTAATGTTACGTAGCTAACGCAAACGTTAAGCCCCGGAGGGAATGTTTCCCTCCGGGGCTTTTGTGTGTAAGGGGAACCCCCGCGTTGCAGGCGCCCTCGTAGGCGCCCGCCTGCAACACGGGGTTCCCGTAGAATGGGGAGCCCGCCGCGGCGTGCTCCGGGATTGGAAAGCGCCGCACGGAACGGGCGTGCGGCGCTACAATTAAGTAGAGCTATTCGTGTGTTGGTAGATGCGGATAAGATCTTCCAGAGTTAGCTGTTCAATGCGGGCAGTTTCCGGGATATTCAGCTCAGCAAGGACCGAGCGGAGCTCCTCCTTGCTGAGGTGCAGACAGGAGGAGAAGGAGTTAAGGATGGTTTTGCGGCGCTGGGTAAAACCGGCTTTGACCATGCGGAAAAAGGCCTGTTCGTTATCCAGCTGGGCCGGCGGCTCCGGCAGAAGCGTCAGCCGGATAACTTCGCTGGTTACTTTTGGCGAAGGAACGAAAGATTCCTTCGGCACGGTGAATAAACGCTCCGGCTGCGCGTAATACCGGATGGCCGCCGTAATGGCTCCGGCTTCCCGTGTGCCCATTTCTGCGCAGAGGCGTTCGGCCGCTTCGGCCTGGACCATCACGGTCAGCGACCGGATGGGCAGCTGCTCCTGCAGCAGGTGGGTAATAATTGGAGAAGTAATGTAATAGGGCAGGTTGGCACAAACCACGACAGGCCGATTGCCGAACTCCTCTGCCAGCAGCTGATGCAAATCCAGCTTCAGTATGTCTCCGGGTACCACCTTTACGTTGGCAAAGGGCGCCAGGGTTTCCTCCAGAATGGGGAGCAGACGTTCGTCCAGCTCCACAGAAACCACCTTTGCGGCGCGCTTTGCCAGCTCCACGGTCAGCACGCCAATGCCGGGGCCGATTTCCAGGACGCCATAACTGTCGTCCGGAATGGCGGCCTCCGCCATGGCCGGACAGACCTCCGGGTCCGTCAAAAAGTTTTGCCCCAGCGCCTTGGAGAAGTGAAAGCCATGCCGCTTCAGCAACGCTTCAATCTGGTTAATGTCATATAATTCCATGCAGTGCCTCCCGCTTTAGTCTGCCACTCATTATAGTATAGAAGCCGTTTTTGTGCTACAATATGCCGGAAAGAGGTGACGGTTTTTATGAAACAAAAAATAACCATCCTTTTGCTTGCACTTACCACCTTATTATTTTTCTGCTCCTGCGGAGCACCCGTCCTTTATGAAAACGCAGAACCGCAGGACATCTACGGCACCGATGGGGAAACCGTGCTGGGTAAATATGTGGTGTTAGAAGCTAAATCGACCGACGTAAAGGAAAAAAATTTAAAAGACCTTTACTACAACTACGTAGAGCCCAATGACATTACCTACGTTGTCATCCTGTACACCGACAAGGACATGGAGGGCACCGTTGTCCTAAGCAACCTGATTTACAAGGACTGCACTCTTGTCCAAACGGAAGACGGCCAGTACGGCCCCGAAAACGTGGACAACGCCACCGCCTACCTTGCCGAAGACGGCGAACTGGTAGAACAGACCGGCGTCTCCTAAAAAGAAAATCACTTTATAGTTCAATTAAAAAGCTACCGCACATTGCGCTGTAAGGCCAATCTGCGGTAGTTTTCTTTTGTTCCTAGTTTACCTCAAATCCAGTCCTACTAAGGTCTTCTGCGGTAAATCTGTCGTCAGTTTACCTCAGATTTGGTTTGGTTTCGGTATCTGAGGTAATATACGAAACTATCTTTCATGTCGGAAACGGACTGTTCGCTTAGATTACCTCAAATCCAGCCCTACTTGGGCTTTCTGAGGTAAATCTGTCTCCAGATTACCTCAAATTCGTCTTGGCTCCGGCATTTGAGGTAATGTACGAAAATATCTTTCATGTCAGAAACGGACTGTTAGCTTAGATTACCTCAGATCCAGTCCCGCTAGGGCTTTCTGCGGTAAATCTGTCTCCAGCTTATCTCAAATCTGGCTTGGCTCCGATATATGAGGTAAGGTGGCTTTCTGAAGAGGGCTAATCGTTGGGCATATCATTACAATGATACTTTTGCAGCCTTCTCTGCGTAGCTCAGTCCAGTGCAATTTTGATGGTGCTGGTTTCATTCCCGGCGGAGCCCCTTCTGTTCTAATTTGGCGGGACGCCCCTTATTTATAAAAAGTGTAGTGTAAACGGTGCAGCGCTGGTTGCAGTGGAGAAACTGAAAGGATGGGCTGGAAGGTTGAACTGACGCTGGAAGATTTGTTTCTGCTTGAAAAGTTTTGCTTAAACTGAGTGATATGGCGGCTTTTCATGGTGGAACACACAAAAAAGTTGCTTCCACCTCCCCTAAAAGGTGGCTGTAAGGCCGCCAAAAATCAACAAAGTCATGGTGGAAACGGTAAAATGCCTATGTCCACCTCCCTTAATTTACTGCTGACGTGGCATTTTATGGTTCCTTTTATTGCCTTCAAGGGAGGCGGACAGTGGTGAAGGCATGCTTCCACCATGACTTTTGTCCAGCTGCGGACTCTTTTTTTCTTATTGCAAGGGGCGTGGAGAACAGTAAATGCGCACAACCACCATGACTTTACGCATATTAACGCTTCCTTTTCCCCTGTTTTAGGGGAGGTGGAAGACAAGAAAAACCGGCTTTCACCATGATTTTAAGAAAATATGCCAAGAAAAGTACAGTATGTCAGAGCAGTAGTCGAAAGGGGCCAAGTCCTTAATGATTCGGGATTGTGTGGGCCATTTGTTGCGATGTTCCAGAAGGACCTGACTGAGGTAATTTACGGAAGGCTTTACAGAAGTACTGACTAAAGTACTGACTGAAGTCGTTACAGAAAATCCCTGCAAGATGATAAAAAAAGGGTGGGTATTTCCAAAAAACAGGCAAATACCCACCCTTTTTGTGTGTGGCCCTGCAGAAGCAGACGCTTTAATTCCTGCAAGTTTTTGCAAAGGCAGAGGCCTATGTTCCTATGCTTTTAGCTACGCTACGTAGTTACGCCATATTAGGATGACTATATGCAGGATGCTTGGCACTTAGTCACCCCTGTTTGGGACTTTGAATCAGAGTTAATGAAGGTCATGTGATGACTATACTGCTGATTTGCCATATATGGTCACCCTTAAAGCA
>CAVFBE010000076.1:0-15113 GCA_963620745.1 Muribaculaceae bacterium
TCCTAAATCAGGAGTATTAGCTGTAGCCCCCTGTTATTCTTTGGTATGGTATAATAGGAATCGAGAAAATCCCATCAGATTGCGGTCTGATGGGATTTTCTCATTTTTAATAATGTCTTTAGAAATCAGAAAATTGCGCCTTATTCTGAAGATTTCTAGTAAATAGTTAACTGCTCATAGGCTGCCGGTGTGTCATCTTCTGTCTTTTTTCCAATTAGTATTTCCATGCTTTCATATTGCTTTTCAGTTATTACCATCAGTCTGACAGAGCCATTGTCTGGAAGGTGTTTATTAAGCCGATCCTTATGCTTTTGAACAGCATCACGCCCATTACAAATTCTGGAATATACCGAAAACTGAACCATGTGGTATCCGTCTTTTACAAGAAAAGTACGAAATTGCGTGGCCACTTTCCGTTCTTGTTTTGTCTTTACCGGAAGATCAAAAAATACAAGTATTCTCATAAATTTATTCATATTGATGCAATCTCAAGTCTGTTAATTGAGGAACTAAGATGTCTTTTTGCTTTTTTTGGACACAAGCGCTATAGCTCTGAACCATTCGTTCTATTGCATAGGAAGCACTTTGATTTTCAGCGCCAAGCAAAACATTTACGCTAAGGAGGCCTATTAATCGATATTTCAGTTCTGAAGTCAACGTATCTTCGGAAGACACATTCAGCATCACAAACAAATCAATAATCGGGCGAAACGGTTCAATCAAATCATCCGCCAAGTTAAAATTGTTAAGTTCATTTCTATGATGTATACCCAAACAGGGTTCCAGTCCAGATGCTGCCAACGTCCGGGCAATTGTACCTCTAAAAATTGAATATCCGTAATTTAAGCAAGCATTGTATACATTGTCCTGACGCCTTGTAAAAGAATCTCCAAACAACAGCTTAAAGTATTTTGCCGCTGCTACTGCCTCCATATTCGTTTTATCGCCAGACTGAACATTTTTTGCTAGTTGCTTCAGCGCTTCTGCACCTTCAATTCCGCAAAGTTCCAAACACTTTGCTTGATTGTTAATTTTTGCTGCAACGATTTGCTTCCATATTCCATCTTTAAAGGACTTTGACAAAGAGAACTGCTCCTGCGTCATTTTCAATTGCCTTGAAAACGTATTAAAAGGAATCAGAACCGATTGTGGTAAATGCTCTCCATTACACAAAAACACGGAAACGCCAAATGCAGACAATTGCGCAAGCGCATACGACGTAATTGAGGATAAAGAATTGTCGATAACTACTGTACAGATATCCTCAATCGGTATTGAAGATATCTGCTTGTCCCGTGAAATCAACAATTGATTATTATGCACTGACAACGTGCAAGCGTTGGAAATAACAATATTACGAAAAGCCAATCAAATCCCCTCATTTCGAGTTAAATGGAAGTCGTTTTTCCTTTTTGACCTTATGATAATTGCCCAATACATCTACTGCATATTTTTCTATTAATGTGGTAGTTTTTCCTATGCTTCGGTATTCGTAAGTATTGTCATTGGTGATTCCCTTCGCACACGCAGCCGCTATATCAAAACCAACATAATATAAAAATTCTTCAGATACTAGCTTTTCTTTTTCCAACGTACTTTCTTTTTGACAAAGATTTAATTTAAAAGGCTTTTCACGTTTTACATGGATTAAATCATTCGGATAGAGGGAAAAAACAAAATCGCTTTCTTCTAGGTCTCTCCAACAATTATATTCTTTTTTCTGTATGCAACCTTTGCTCGGCAAGGTGCTCTTTATAGTATCTGCCACATAAATTGGGACAAAATAATACCCTTCCCCAGCCACATAGAAGACATCCAACCTTACCATTGTTTCATTCTTGGCAAATCCAGCTCCTCCATATACCGGTACAGACAACGTGGTTGCTTCCTCAATTTTTACCTTCTTTACCAGCGGCCCTTGCTCACCAGATGCAGTAGGTTTGTAAAACGGCTCTGCAAAAGCCTTTTTAGCATCCCCGTTGTTCTCCTTCAAACGGTTTATCAAAGCTTCATAAAGAACTCTGTCACTAGAAGGATTGTAATAATTTTTTATCTCATATGTTTCGCCTACTTGTACCAATTTCAGTTCTGTCAAAGCTTTCTTAGAAACCACTTTTGTCTTTTGTCCATCTACGTGAATTCCTCTTACTGTATCTTCATGAACAGAGCCAGTCACTTTTCGTTTTGGCATTCTTGAAACAAAGCACGGCTTTATAGTATCTAATTCAACCCCTTCATAATTGGGCAGTCTTACAGATTGTAAGAACCGTTCTGGATTGTTGCTAACTCTAATTTCAAGTTCTTCGCGGAATTTCGGCCAAGGAAATGGGAATTCTGAAATTACTTCCCCGGTTCGTTCATCTACTTCTAAGGAGCCTTGTTCTGTTGGGATATATCTTATTTCATGGTTCTTAGAATATTTGGAAATCCGGTTATTCATCCCATCCGTAATACATGCTATTACTACCGCATCTACCGCATGATGCAAATCTCCATTGGCTCTGATTTTTTGGATTCCCCAACGGCTTCTAACATAAGCTGTTATTCTCCCATTTACTGCAGTTACACGCTTTTTCCTACCTATGGAAGATTCAGCAAAAAGAAGCCTGTCAGTTAAGAAGTTAAAGACAACTTTACTGATATATTTGGTATCTGTTAGATTACGTTCTTTAAATTCTCCATCTAAATCAGATAAACTTTCTTTTAATAAGTTTTGTTTCTTTCGGAAGCCGATTGTGTTTGACGTAGTTACATATATTTCAAAATTATCTCTGTCCTTTTCAGAAAGCCACTCCATCGGAAGTTTATTTCCTTTATCTCTATTCTCGCTTGATAAAACCAGTATCTTATTATTGTAAGTATCATCAAAAGATCTGCTGTATGGAATGATATGGTCTACATCAACATATCCGGGTTCCAAAAGGCGTTCATAGTCTATTGCCTTTTGGAAATATGGAGAAGTTTTATCCTGTTCATGGAACAACTTTACTTTAACAATATCCAGCCCCTTGGGATTAGATATTTTGAAGTTCTCTGCAATTTCTTTTTTTATCTTATCATTCCGAGCTCGGTTATCTTCATTAGACTTCTTAATCTTATTTCTCTCATCAAACGTTTTGGACATCTCTCGGGCCAACTCAACATTGATGTATGTAGGGCTTTCCCCTTGCTCTCTTATAATTGCATTTACTACTTTAATAATTTGGGAAACAGCGCGACGAACCACTGGATTGGTAATATCATCCAATTCCGGTGCTGTTGCCGGTAAAAACTTTGATTTTTCTTCTTCATGTGCACGAAAATCATATCCTGCCTGCCGGCATGCCTCATCATACCTCATTCCTTCTTCCAAGAATGGGGTTATTTTACGCAATGCTTTTAGAGATAGGTGTCCTGTTTTAGAAAAGCCTGATATTTTGTTGAGTAACGCATCAACATCCAGTTTATCAATATCATGTTCTAGAAGGTACTTTTCAATTCTGTCATCTGTTTTAAAAACAGTGAATGCATAAGCAATATTGTCCCTTTGATCCCTGCCATAAACGTTAATCCTGTCTTTGGCAACTTTATCCAATGCTTTCCGCATTTCATGAAAAGCCTTTAAATATTCAAACTTAGCTTTTTCTACTTCTTCTGCCGACTTCTTTTCTCCATAACTCAAATTTTTGAAATATTCGTCCTCCCGTAACTTTAACTCTTTGCGAATCACGGTATAGGTAAGCGTAGCCTTCTTATGCGCCAATTCTCTTAATTGCAATTTTTCGTCTTTACCCAGTGGACGGATAGTGCCATTTGAAAGAATTCGGAGATTATTGATGTTTTGCAGCAGTGTGAAATATTCAAAAGAATAACTGGCTTTTACAGCACGAGGTTCTTCTGGCTCAAAGGTGCACTTTCCAATCATTTTTTCAATTTGATTTCCGCCATAAGGACTGGAGTCACCTGGGCCTTCATCAAAAGCGCGTTGCGAAAACAAAATATTCAGATATTTTTCTTCCAATTCCTCTGATGCAAAAGAATTGCCAAACTGACGTTGCTGTTTAAAAATCAATTTTGCTTCCGCTTCAATCTGATTTCTTCCAACAGTGTTTTTATAACTTTCCGCTTTATTTCGCTTAGCTTCTGAGAATTTTTCATCTTTATAGAACATCTCACCGACAGTGCGATACCCCTTTTCGTCCATAAGCTGGGTATTCTCTTTTACTGCAGTAAGAAGTTTTCCTTCATCGCCAGAGGAGTTTGTTTTTCTATTAGACTTAAATCCTCTCCGTTGTGCCAGATGGATTAGAACTCTTGCAAATTCTGTATTAGACAGTGGTGCATCCAGTGCTTTTGTCCGCAGATAATAGATATCTTCCAGTTGTCCATTGAATAAAGCGTCCTGTTCACTTTGCGTTAAAACGCCATCCGAAACCAAAAGATATTTTATTCTGTCTAACCGATGCTTGTGTCGTCTTACCCGTCTGCGCATTCCACGTTTTTCCCTCCGTGGCGCAGCCAAAGACGCACCTGTCTTTGGAATTTCTGCGGCATCAAAAATTCTTGAGCCAAGCTTTTCAATTCTATAAGGATTTTCATTTTCATCTAACTTAAGTACAGCCCAACCAACTGACGCAATTCCACAGTCTAGGCCTATTGCATATGCCATATGAACTTCTCCTTCGCATCTGATACATATATGTTTATAATATACTATTTTTGCATACACTTAACAATTATTTTTGTTTTGTTTGACGCCAGAGTACAAAAGATAACCCCTAGGCATAATGCCTAGGGGTTAGAGCTTTACGGTACTAAGACCTTTTTGTAGCGACCTCTTATTCTTTGGTATGGTATAAATGATCTTGCTACACTCGTATGGTATCACAAAACATCAAAGAAAACAAGATTACAGCCATAACAGAAATCAGCCGTTTTATTTGTCTACTTTACTCCGCCACTTCCTCAAACTCTGCTTCCAGCGCAGCGTTCTTCTTGGCAGATACCTTCTTCATGACGAAGAGGAAGCCAAGGGTAAGGGCAACGCCGATAGGGATGGAAAGCCAGGTAATGCCGAGTTTGTCAAAGAGGCCGGCAAGGACGTAGCAGATAAAGGAGATGCCCGCTACGGAAAGAGCGTATGGCAACTGGGTTTCTACGTGGACAATGTGGTTGCAGTGGGCTCCGGCACTGGACATGATGGTGGTGTCGGAAATAGGAGAACAGTGGTCTCCGCAAACGGAACCGGCAAGGCAGGCAGAAATACCGACAAAGAACAGGCTGCTGGTTTCCGGGAAGATAACCGATACAATCGGGATCAGGATGCCGAAGGTACCCCAGGAGGTTCCGGTTGCAAAGGAAATCAGGATGGCAATCAGGAATACAATTGCCGGGAGAGCCCATTGCAGGTGGTCCGCGCCGGCCATGATGCTCTTAACAAATTCAGCAGAGCCAAGGTATTCGTTGGTCATGGTCTTCAGGGAAGTGGCCAGGGTCAGAATGGTAATGGCGGGAACCATGGCAATGAAGCCTTTCGGTACACATTCCATTGCTTCCTGGAAGGTAATAACCTTACGGATAACAAGGTAAGCAATAATAACCACCAGAGCAATAATACTGCCCCACGGAAGACCAACATAGGCGTCTGTGGAAGAGAAGGCTTCCAGAATAGTGCCCTTGCCTTCCAGAGCGTCAAAGCCATTCTTTACAAGGCCCCATACGCAAAGGACAATCAGAATCAGGATTGGGATGATAAGGTCAATCAGCTTGCCTCTGGGCGGCTGTGGCGGTTCGTCACCATAATTGCGCTTGTCACCGAAGTTCTGTTTTTCTACCTTTTCCGGTTCGTTGTTTTCTTCGTCCAGAATGCCAAGGTCTCCGGTTTTCCGGGCCTTAATTTCATATCCGGCCATTTTGCCGTAATCATATCCCATAAGCGAGATAGCAATAATAAATACCAAAGTCAAAATGGAATAGAAGTTATATGGGATGGCGCGAACAAACAAGCCAATACCGGAGTAAGTTTCGCTTTCAACGCAACCGGATACGGCAGCTGCCCAGGAAGAAACCGGGGCAATCATGCAGACCGGGGCCGCCGTTGCGTCAATCAGGTAGGCCAGCTTTGCACGGGAAATCCGCTTGGAGTCGGTTACCGGCGCCATAACGGAGCCAACGGTCAGGCAGTTGAAATAGTCGTCAATAAAGATGAGTACACCCAGCAGGAACGTGGCCAGCATGGCGCCGGTACGCGTTTTAATGTGGGTCTGGGCCCATTCGCCGAAGGCGCGGCTTGCGCCGGACAGGTTGACCAGGGCAACAATAATGCCAAGGATAACCAGGAACAGCAGAATACCTGCGTTTTCCGCAATGGATGCGGTAAGCGCATCTACCGTCATCAGGTCAACCGTCCCAATGAAGCTGCCGCCTGAGGCCATGACAGACCCCAGTAAAACGCCGACGAACAAAGAGGAAAATACTTCCTTGGTAATCAGGGCCAACACGATTGCAACCAACGGCGGCAACAGGGACCAGGCCTTGTTGACAAAGACCACGCCGGATGCATTGCAGATCAGAATCAGGGCAAGTACTGCCACAAAAACAATCAATGCAATCAGATTCTTTTTGTTTTTCACAAACATCTCCTACTTTCTTATAAATACCAAAGCTTGGTACCATTCTTTCTGACTTCTTTAATGATACCGCCGCCAAGGCAGATTTCCCCGTCATAAAAGACGCAGGCCTGTCCCGGCGTAACCGCTTTTACTCCTTGCGGATAATGCACCAGAATTTCTCCGCCAACCAACCACTCCAGCTGTACTTCGTGGTCCTGCTGGCGATAGCGGAACTTGGCGGTGCACTGTTCCAGTTTCTGTTCGTAAGTCCAGTTAATCTGGTCTACCAGGCACGCATCGGAAATTAAGTATTGGTTGTCGTCTCCTGTGGCGATATAAAGGATGTTCTTCTGCAAGTCCTTCCCGACTGCAAACATCCGCTCTTCTGTTCCGCCAATGCGAAGACCTCTTCTTTGTCCGATGGTGTAATGCATTAAGCCAATATGCCGGCCAATGACCTGGCCTGTTTTGATATCTACTACATCGCCCGGTTGATTGGGCAGGTAGTTCTTTAAAAAGTTGGAGAAGTTCCGTTCCCCAATAAAGCAAATGCCGGTGGAGTCCTTCTTCTTGGCCGTAACCAGGCCATATTCTTCGGCAATTTTGCGGACTTCCGGCTTACAGATGTCCCCGATGGGGAACAGTACGTTTTTCAGCTGCTCTTTGGAAACCTGGGACAGGAAGTAAGACTGGTCCTTGTTGTCATCCACGGCACGGAGCAGCTGTCCGTCCCGGTTCCGGCAGTAGTGGCCGGTGGCAATATAGTCGGCGCCCAGCTTTTCCGCTTCTTTGGCAAACTGGTCAAACTTAATATATTTGTTGCACATAATATCCGGGTTGGGTGTTCTGCCCTTTTTCAGTTCATCCAGAAAATAGGAGAACACGTAGTCCCAGTATTCTTTAATAAAGTCCTTGCGGTACAGCGGAATGTTCAGCTTTTCACAGACGGCCCGGGCGTCATTGTAATCCACTTCCTGCGGGCAGATGCCCTGGGTTGTGGTGGGCGCACCTTCCATTTCCCCGTCCACGAAGGAATCCCAGTTGCGCATGAACAGACCAATGACTTCGTAACCCTGCTGCTGCAGCACAATGGCCGCAACGGAGGAATCCACGCCGCCGCTCATGCCGATTACTACCTTTTCCTTCATATATGCTCACTCCGCAAACTTAAATTATGTGCCATTATACCATAGGTGCTCTGTCAATGTACTGCATTCAGGTAATTTTTTAACTCTTCAATGTATTCCTCTGCCGTCTGGCTCAGCACCATGTTTTTCCGCGTAATATAGCCAATTTCCATAACGCTGCTTTCCTCTGCGGAAGAAGCGTCAAAGGGAACTGCTGTGTAATCGGAGCCATTCAGCTCTTCACAGATAATGCCGGAGCACAGTGTGTATCCGTTCAGGCCGACCATCAGGTTCAGTACCGTGGCACGGTCATTGGCTTTAATGGTACGGGCATAATCTGCGGTACTTAGAATTTCTTCTGATAAATAAAAGGAGCCTGTATCGCCCTGTTCAAAGGAAAGACAGGGGTATTCCTTCAGTTCATCAAAGGTAATGGATTTCTTTTTTGCCAGCGGGTGCCCGCTCCACAAATAAACATAGGCCTGGCAGTCAATTAAGGAATGGAATTCCAGTCCGCTGCTCCGCAGCATTTTGGTAATGGCGGCACGGTTAAAGTCACACAGGTACAGAATGCCGATTTCACTGCGCAGATTCATAACATCCTGGATGACCTCCTGCGTTTTGGCCTCCCGGATGGCAAACTCATATTGCGAGGTGTCATATTTCTTTACCAGCTCTACAAAGGCCTTTACCGCAAAGGAATAGTGCTGCGTGGATACCCCGAACTTTTTCTTCAGCCCCTGCACATTGCTGTACTTTTCCTTTAAAGATTCATATTGCCCGTAAACCTGTCTGGCATACAGTAAAAACTCCATGCCATCCGGGGTCAGGGAAACGCCTCTGCCGCTCCGGTTAAAGATGGTAATGCCCAGTTCCTTTTCCAACTCCTGCATGGAGGTTGTCAAAGAGGGCTGGGACACATATAAAACCTCCGCGGCCTTGTTAAAAGACCCTGCCTCTGAAATGGCAATGGCATAGTGAAATTGTTGTAAGGTCATACCTGCCTCCTGATCCCAAGTCAACTTCTACGTCCACTTTGAAAAACACATTGATTTTACTATAATACAACAAAAGAGGAAAAATTTTTCCAGAAAAGACACAGAAAAAGCTCCGAAAAGAGGGATTTCCACATGAAAAAGGAATTAAATTGGGTCGTTATCGGTACGGGCGTCATTGCCAATGAAATGGCACAAGCCCTGCAGAAGATGGGCAAAAAGCTGTATGGGGTAGCCAATCGTACGCATGTAAAGGCAGAAACCTTTGCAGCAAAATATGACGTAAAAAAAGTCTATGACACCATAGACGACGTTTTTGCGGATGCTGATGTGGATGTAGTTTACCTGACTACCCCGCATAACACACATTATTCTTTTATGGAACAGGCGCTGACCCATGGCAAGCACCTGCTGGTGGAAAAATCCATTACCCTGAACAGCGAAGAGCTGAACAAGGCCATTACTCTGGCAGAGCAAAACAATCTGGTGCTGGCTGAAGCCATGACTATCTGGCATATGCCCTTATACAAAAAGCTGTGGGACATGGTTGCCGGCGGTGACTACGGCAAAGTGCAGATGATTACCGTCAACTTCGGTAGCTTCAAGGAATATGATATGTCCAACCGCTTCTTCAACATGAATCTGGCCGGTGGTGCCATGCTGGACATTGGCGTGTACGCCCTTTCCGTTGTCCGCAGCTTCATGACAGAATCCCCCTCTTCCCTGGCGAGTCAGTGGTTACCCTCCCCAACCGGTTCCGATGAACAAGCTACTATTCTGTTGCAGAACCCGGCCGGTCAGATGGCCACAGTGGCTCTGTCCATGCATTCTAAACAGCCAAAAAGAGCCATGATCAGTCTGGAAAAGGGCTACTTTGAAATTATGGAATTCCCAAGAGCGGATCAAGCGGTCTTTGTAGATACCGAAACCGGCGCGCGCACGGAAATTGCCGAAGGCAATTCCGCCGACGCGCTCTACTACGAAATGTGTGACATGGAGCAGGCCATCCTGACCGGCAATACCGCTCCTATGCGCTTAAACCAAAGCAGGGACGTCATGGACATCATGACATCCCTGCGTTACCACTGGAACTTAAAGTATCCGGAAGAGCTTTAAGCGGCAATTTTAAAGTTTGCATTCCTGTTCAAAGTCATTTACCAGAGCGTCCTGTAAAGCCTTCAGCATGGCGGGTGCTTTTCCGCCAACCGGCTTTCCGTCTACGTGGCGTACCGGAATACAGAAAGAGCCGGTGGAATGGATAATGACTTCATCTGCGGCCATTAACTCGCCTAAGGTATAGTCCCGCTCCTCTGTTTGGAAGCCCAGCTTTTCTGCAAAGTACAGCAGTTTTTTCCGCGCGGTTCCCGGCAGCACCAGGTCATCCAGCGGATGCGTAATGACTGTTCCATCCTTAAAGATGGACACATTGGAGTGGGCGCCTTCCGTAACAATGTCCCCTCTGTGGAAAATGACTTCCCGGCAGCCCTGCCGGTCTGCTTCGGTAATGGCCAGGCAAGCCGGCATTAAATTCAGCGTCTTGCAATTGCAGTAGTAAAAGCGCTTATCTTCATAGGTAATAACGTCTATGGGCTGGTAGGTGTCATCCACCTGGCACGGCGTTAGCGCAATCCATAAATTAGCCTTGCAATCTGCAGGGTAAATGTGGTTTCTGATTCCGCTGCCCCTGGTTACCTGCATGTACACAAACTGGTCTTCATCGTCCAGCTTTTGGACCAGATCCTGCAGCAGTTGCTCTAAGGCAGGCCGTTCAATCGGCATAATAATATCCATTAGCCGGGCCGAATTATAAAAGCGGTCCAGGTGCGCAGCCATATCAAAAATTTTGTAATGATGCGCATAGGTGGCATCATAGACGCCGTCCCCAAACCAGCAGACCCGGTCCGTCATGGGAATCTGCATCTTTTCTATTTCATCATACCGGCCGTTATAGTAACCCAGATTTTTTATTTGAAAACACTCCCAACGTTAAGACAACAGCATTCTGTCGTTGTCCAGTTCTTCCCCTACGGAAGATTTAAATTTTTGCAGCAAATCCGTTACCGTCAGACCATTTCGGTCTGCTCCGGCAACATCATAAATGATCCTGCCTTTGTCCATCATAACAGTCCGCGTGCCCAAATCCAAGGCCGACTGCATGTTATGGGTAATCATAAGGCAGGTTATTTTATTTTCCTCCACAATCTGTGTGGTCAGCTGCAACACCTTTTCTGCGGTTCCGGGGTCCAGAGCGGCGGTGTGTTCGTCTAAAAGTAAAATCTTCGGCGGATTAATGGTAGCCATCATCAGGGTCAGTGCCTGTCTCTGGCCACCGGATAGCAATCCCACCGGCGAGTTCATACGGTCTTCCAGGCCCATATCCAGCAGCGCAAGTCGGTCCCGGAACAACTG
The DNA here is from genome assembly GCA_963620745.1 of Muribaculaceae bacterium. GTDB lineage: Bacteria > Bacillota > Clostridia > Oscillospirales > Acutalibacteraceae > RUG420. The sequence goes on from CAVFBE010000076.1 coordinate 11,122, forward strand.
CTTATCCTTTTTGGAAATCATGCTGAGCCAACCGCCGTGGCCCGCCGCAAGGGCAAGGTTTTCTTCAATGCTCATACCGGGCGCACTCCCCTTCATGGGGTCCTGAAACAGCCGGCCAATGAATCTGGCCCGCTTGTGCTCCGGCATGGCGGTAATGTCTTTTCCTTCCAGCAGAATTCTGCCTTCATCCGTCAGATACGTTCCGGCAATGGCGTTAAACAGAGTGGATTTTCCCGCTCCGTTGGCGCCGATTACCGTAATAAAGTCCCCATCCTGCACGTCCAAAGAAAGGTTGTTTAATGCAATTTTTTCATCCGGTGTGCCTTTGGCAAACACCATGGTAATGTTTTCTAATGTCAGCATGTTAAACCTTCTTTCCCGCGCGCAACTTGGCCTTCCGGATATATTCCGGCATTCTGGATTTGACATACGGTCCCGCAATGGCAAGGACAACAATCAGGGACGATACCAGTTTCAGCATAAACGGCTGCATGTGCAGACCAATGGCAATCTGATAAACCAGACGGAAAACAATGGCACCTAACACGGCACCAATGGCCCGCACCGGAATTTTGCCGCGTTTGACAAAGACCCCGCCAATCAGAAGGGATGCCAGTGCCACGGTTACCATGCCGGTTCCGATATTTACTTCTGCCTGCTTCTGTGTCTGGGCGAGTAAGCATCCTGACAATGCCGTAAACGAGTTTGCAATACACAGCCCTATAATAGTTGTAATAATTGGATTAATGGAAGAGGACTTTACCATGTCCGGGTTGTTTCCTGTTGCGCGAATGGAAAGGCCCAGCCGTGTTTTTAAGAACAGTGAAAGGAATAACACCACTAAAACTACTGCCACAAAGGAAATAATCAAGGTCTGTTTTCCTTCCAGGGCTGTGCCTTCCAATTGAGCTTTCAACAGAGAAAAGACGGTGTCTGTATTATTTAAGTTCACCAGAGATGACTTCTTCATAACCGCTATATTAATGGAGTACAGGCCCGTGTTGACCACGATTCCGGCCAGCAGGCTGTCTATGCCTAGGACGGTCTGCAGAATTGCCGTTACAAAACCGGATAGGATACCGGACAGCATGGCTGCCGGAATGGCCAGGAACGGGTGTCCGCTGACGGCCACCATGGCACCGACTGCTGCACCAAGGGTGAAGCAGCCGTCGGTGGACAGGTCACACACGTTCAGCATGGAATAGCTAAGGAACAGGGCTAATACGGTAAGAGAGGTAATCAGGCCCAGCTCCAGGACCGTTTCCATCTGTCCCAGATCAAAAATAGCGGTAAAAGTTGACATTCTGTATCTTCACTCTTTCTGTTTAGAAGCTTTCTGCGGTGGTCAGGGTTTTAATTTCGGTGCAATACGGTGCCGAGTTGGTCTTTACGGTTTCCAGGTCAAGACCAAGGGCTTCGCAGGTTTCGGTATTAATGGTTGCCGTACCGTTATCAAAGAATTTTACCGGATAGGTTGCCGGGTCTTTTTCATTGACTAAGATATCGGAAATCATGTCGGCGGTCTGCTGACCAAGAGCTGCATAGTCAACACCGTAGCCAAGGAAGGCACCGTTCAGTGCAAAGGAGTCTGCACCGGTGTAATGTGGAATACCGGCATTGGCAAGGGATTCATAAATGGACAGCTCAGAAACCATGATGGTGTTGTCGGTTGGGGTAAAGACTGCATCGCACTTGTCATTGATAATGGAGGATACCGCTTGCTGTACTTCCGTTGCGTTGGTGCCGGTGTATTCCTTGTAGGAGATGCCCTTCTTGTCCAGGTATTTCTTAGCGTTTTCAATTGGCGTCTTGGAGGAATCCTGGCTCATGTCATACAGCAGTGCAATGTTGTCAGCATCTGCATCATTGGCAAAAATCAGATCCATGATGGCGTCTGTGTTCAGGTAGTCGGACGTACCGGTCACATTGGCGCCGGGCTTTTCGTCATCCGCAACAAGGCCTGCGCCAACCGGGTCAGATACGGCAGCAAACACAACCGGAATCTGGTTGTCTTCCGTGGCGGCCTGCATGGCAACGGCAACCGGCGTAGCCACACCAACCATCAGGTCTACGTTGGTGGAAACGTAATTGGAAATAATCTGGTTCATAACGGAAGCATCTCCGTTACAGTTCTGTACGGTTACATCAAAGGTAACGTTATTTTCTTTGCCAAGGGTCTCTAACTGAGACTGGATGTTTTCTACAATCTGGTTTAAGGAAGCGTCATCTACATAATTGCAAATGCCGACTTTATAGGTCTTTCCGCTGCTGCCGGCTTCCGCTTTGCCGCAGGCCGCAAAGGCAAGCAGGGTGGCTACTAAGGTAACCATTGCAATCAGTCGGTTCAAGTGGTTTCTTACGGTATTGGTATTGATAGTGGTAGTTTTGGCGTTATAGGCTTTCTCTGTTGTCTGCATTCTGTTTTTCATGGTAATTTCCTTTCTCTTGTACAGTTAAAGTTTTATGAGGTCCACTCCTGAGAAGCGCCCTGCTTTTTGTTGGCTGTCTGTCGACTTTTCGTTACCGCTTGCTTAGCTCCGCCATCGCCATCGTTTACTCATTCTGTACATCTTAGAAATCCCCTTTGCTAAAAAATTAATTTGCTGAAAATAAAAAAATCCTGTCCCAGCAAAACTGCTGGGACAGGATAAGTAACTTAACCTGTGGTGCCACCCGGCTTGCCTTAAGCACTGAACTGCTTAAAGCCACTTTCCGTACTTCTTACGCTTTCACGTTACTTCATACGTTGTCTTTGTTGACGGAGATACCAGCTCCGGCGCCCCTACTGATTGCTGTTCGGTTTGCCCTCAGAAGTCCATTCCATTTTCTGCTTCCTACTGTAATTTCACCATCTACAGCTCTCTTTTCAGGAAGGGGAGAAAATTTACTACTCTTCTTCAACGGTTTGTTCGTTTTTGAATTTGTGACCATTCTAGTCAAATGAGCACACCCTGTCAAGAGCACTTCCAAAAAATACCCGATTTTTCTGGCGGGACTCCCCCATTTTCATAAAATCATGCTATTATGTGGCAGTAGCCACTTGGTGCAGCACAAAACATTCATGATTCAAAGGAGACCTTCCCATGGTAAAACACATGATTATCTGGACCCTGAAAAAAGAATTCAATGACGCACAGAAAGCCGAAATTAAAGAAGGCATTAAGACCAATCTGGAATCCCTGAAAGGGCAGATTCCGGGCTTAGTAGACATTAAAGTGGAAATCAACGGTCTTGCCTCCTCCACCGGAGACTGCCTGCTTGATACCACCTTTGAAGATGCCGCTTCCCTTAGCGGATATTCCAAGCATCCTGCCCACGTAGCGGTTGCCGACACCTATGTTCGGCCCTATACTGCCATTCGCAGCTGTTTTGATTTTGAAGTGTAAAGCGTTTATCTTTACAGTATGCCCGCAGAGGACATCACCACTCCCCGTAAATCACGATACGAAGAAAACCGGGTACATTTCAATGAATGGTAATTAAATGATGATTTCCATGCTGGGGCAGACACTTTACAATGTTGTCGATACCTTTTTCGTTTCTCACATCCCGGACACAGCACAAATCGCAGATATGGGCGATAAGGCCATCAACGCGCTGACGCTGGCATTTCCTATTCAAATGCTGATCATGGCGCGGGGATCGGGAACAGGCCAGCCGCACGGCAGGCAGTACTAAAAGAGGTCGGTTGCCATGAGCAGCCGACCTCTTTCTATGTCAAAACAGTTCTGTAATAATATCCACGCACTTATCAATTCCCAGCACGCCGCTGTCCAGCGTCAGATGATAATTCTGAGCGTGACCCCACTTCATATCGGTGTAAAAGCGGTGATAGGCGGCGCGGCGCTTATCCTTATCCCGCAGGCGCTCCTCCGGGGACTGCTCCCGTTCACCGTACACCTTGACGATGCGCTCGGCACGGAATTTCATATCCGCATGGATAAAGACCTTCAGGCAGTCCGCCTTGTCCCGCAGAATGTAGTCGGCGCAGC
>CAVFBE010000077.1:0-13318 GCA_963620745.1 Muribaculaceae bacterium
GAGAAAATCAATGCTCACAGTTGAACGATAGGGCAGAAATGGTGCATCGTTCAACCTAGGCTGGTGAAGCAATAAGACTTTTTCTTTGCTGAACTTAATCATTTAGCCAACTCCTCAAATGCCGGAAGATATTTAAGGAGGATTCTTTTGGCAACAATGTCAATCTTCTCATCGTCTGTTAAATCGAGCATGATGTTATTGGTTTCCATGTCTACAATCAAGTATTTTGGCCTGTTGTTTTTGAAAATAACTGCCTCGCCTTTTTTGTCAACCGTTCTTGCAACAGCAGAAAAATTCTGATTTGCCTGTGTCATGGAAAAAATAGTGTCAGTATTGATATACATAAAACCGCCTCCATATATAGGATGTTTTGTCAAGAAACGTTGTATCGCTCAACTTACTGTAGTCGGTAGTAGCAGGTGCTTCGGCCTTTTCCTTCTTTTCTGATTTCTCCTGATGAAACCAATGTCCGAAGTGCGCCTTCTATAGAACTGTCACTAAGCGTAGGGCAAAGTTCCCGGATATCCTGCTTGTTGAACCGTCCTATTTTATGAAGGCTTGCCTGTCTGACCATTTCCAGAGCAGGCAGCTTGGTTTCAACAAGGGAAAACCGCTCTTCAAAGTCTTTGTAGGCTGCAAGAATGGTCCCTAGCAGATACTTAATAAAGGGAACAACATCTTCAGAGCCTTCATGCCAGCCATGCTGTGAATCAGAGAGGGCACGATAATACAAATCCTTGTTTTCGGCAATTTTAGCTTCTAAGGAAATATATTTTCCAACATAGAAGCCACTCCTATATAAGAGCAGGGTAGTCAGCAAACGACTAATTCGCCCGTTTCCGTCATTGAATGGGTGAATACACAGAAAATTATGGATGAAGATGGGAATGATCAGGAGTGGTTCTACCTCCATGTTCCCAATGACACGGTTATATTCCTCGCAGATTTTATCTAAAGCTTCCGGAGTTTCAAACGGGGAAAGGGGCGTGAACAGCGTTTCCGCATGTCCATCTGGATAGACGGCACTGATATAGTTCTGTGCATTTTTTGTTTTACCGCCCATCGGATTGTTCACGTGGCTGTATAGAATTTTGTGAAGTTGCAAAATATAGTTTTGCGTAATGGGGATGGCATCAAAACTTTCGTGAATAATAGTAAGCACATCACGATAACCCGCAATTTCCTGTTCATTGCGATTCTTTGGCGTTGTTTTTTCTTCTACAAGTTGTCGAAGGCGGGTGTTTGTGGTAACAATTCCCTCAATTGCGTTGGATGATTCCGTACTCTGTATTTTTGCAATTTCAATCAGCTTTTCTAATTCCTGTGGCCTTTGCTTAAGATATAACTCTTGTTTTCCGGCTTCTTTATATATGGCTGCAATCAGGCCGAGAATATCAGAGTCCCACTTTTGGTTTTTGATTTCGGAGTAATGAAAGGTTCGCATTCCCTTGTTTCACCTTCTTTCCCTTAAAATATACCCAAAAATAAGGAAAATGGCAACCCGCTAAGGGAAAGCAGAGAATATGGCAAGACTTAGAAACTCCATCGCCGACCTGGATACAAAAAAGATAAAAAATAGGAAAAAGAGAAGCAGAGCATTTCGCTCTGCTTTTTTTACAATAACTTTGCAAGCAAAATGATAACTACAACTATTGCGGCAATCATTGCAAGTGCTTTTTCAATCATTGGAATTGCTGCGTCAACCGTCTCCGGTGCTTTGCTGGAAATGTAATCATAAAGCGGCTTTTGCACTTTGGTACCCACAAGTTCGTCAAAAGTGCGCGTGTATGTTTCATATTCACCGGGCTTATCCTCATCAAGCTCGATAATGCGCACGCCGCGCTTGGTTCTGTTACCGTAAGCATTGAAACCGCTTGATTGAGTGAAGCCGAGATCAACATTTTTATATCTGCTCACATAGCTATTTTTATGATCGTGACCGACAAAGACGGCCATAATATCGCCTTTTTCGGAAATAGCGTTAAATTCACCCGTGTTTTTGTTTGGAATAGAGGGTGGTTCAAGCAGGATGCCATCTTTGCTGCAGGAATCATTAAGAACATAATATTCGTTTTTATGTGTCCTGAACGCCCTGATTGCACCCTTGGTGCCTTTTTTAACGCGCTTGAGCGCATTGTAATATTCGCACATCGGAATGTGCTGAAAAACGATTGAGGGAACATATTGACCGTTTTTGGACTTAAATTCTTCTCTTGTCTTTTTATACCAATCAATGATTTTAACATCAAACGGCTCATAACCGCCGCCTTTGGCGTCCGTGCCGCTATCAAACAAATAGAGATTAAAAACATCCATATCCGAACCATCAGAAGCCTTAATCGGAATAAAGCAGGTGCCGCCGCCTTCCGAAAGTTCTGCAGGTTGTTCACCAACGCAATTCGGAAGTGCCTTATAGATATCCTCAAACTGATCTTTGTTTGAGATGCCAACCTGCCTGTCGTGATTGCCGAAGGTGACGGCAAATGGAATATTCCTTTTGGTTACCGGTTCAAGCAATTTATAAATGGTTTTTGCAACGGCATTTTCCAGTTCCTTACCCTTGCCCTTATAGGTTACGCCGTAGCCTTTAATCTGATCCCCGGTATATACCACCAAATCCGGCTTTTCCGCCTCAACCGCAGCCTCCAAAAGCGCAATTGTGTCGGGTGAAACGGCAGGGATTTCCTGTATATCCGTGATTTGCATTATTTTGAATTTTTTACCTTTTGTAAACCTCATACAATGCCATCTCCTTAACCATTTCAGGTTGGCATCTGGAAATAAAAAAGTCAATAATTGCACGGTACGTTTTACAAAGAATTTACTGCATCCAAACTTTAAGCTGACGAAAGAGATCAATGATTATCTGGCAATGCCGTATCGCATGGAAATTGTAGAAATCTAGATATTGGTTATTGGGGAACATTTTGATATAATATTGATGAAATTTGCTCCCCAAAGGAAGGGATACAATGGCGGCACAATATAGTGAAATACAGGAATTGCTCAGAAGCCGTGCGGACTTTAAAGCCAGACTGAGCTTAATGCCCTACGATGGCACACCGGAAATTAAGGAACGCGGTGACGGAAAATATCTTTATGTAAGGAAACGTGTTGCGGGAAAGCAAACATCTACTTATGTTGGCGTATATACTGAAGAGCTGTACAATTTGCTTTTGCGTAACGCCAGAGAAGCTCGGGAAATCAGGAAATCCCTTCGCAGTATTGAAAAACAACTTGCTGCAGCAGGGTATTCCGAGGGCGAACTTTCTGCCGAAGTAATAAATAACATGGCATTTGCACGTGCCAATATGAAAATGAATATCTATGATCAAGCTGTTTTGGAAGGTGTTGCAACCTCTTTTCCGCAAACGGAAGAAATCATAGAGAATGGAAAAGTGTCCGGTATGACAGCTACCGATGTGCAGAAAATTTTGAATTTGAAACACGCATGGGAATTTATATTAGATCGTGATGTGATTGCCAGCCGGTCTGACTATTATATGCTCAGTCATATTGCAAAGATTGTCAATGAAGGCTTTTTTGCAGAAGGTGGTCGAATCCGTGGCGTTCCGGTTGCCATAGGCGGATCCTCTTATGTTCCTCCTCTGCCGAACGAGATAGACGTAAAAGACAGAATTCAAAAGATGGTTGCGGAAAAGGACAAAGACATTAACATTGCCATCCGGCTGTGTCTTTATTGTATGAAGGCACAGATATTCTTAGATGGCAATAAACGAGCTGCTGTTATTTTTGCTAACCATTATCTTATTTCGCATGGCGAAGGTTTTCTGGTAATTCCCGAAAGTGAAGTTCCGGAGTTCAGGAAACTGCTTGTAAAGTATTATGAAGGCGAAGATGTCTCCGTTATTGCGGACTTTATGAAAGCTCGTTGTTGGAAAACAGTAACGCCAGAAAATATGGCAAGGCTTAGAAAGTCCATCGCCGACCCGGGTGAATGAAATATGACCTATGTAATATCTGACCTGCACGGTTATCCTATTGAAAAACTTAAAATGTTGCTTGATAAAGCGCAATTTGGAGAAGATGATTTCCTTTATATCCTTGGCGATGTAGTTGACAGAAATGGCGACGGCGGTGTTGCAATTCTGCAGTGGCTTCTTATCCTGACTTGCCCGGCTGTATTACTTGTGGTGAAACTGTAGAGAGCGCAGGGGCAAATGCTCTGGACGCAAAAAAAAGCATGGCTTGAAGCTGCGCTAGAAGAAGGCATAGAATTTCCTTTAGATATTGGCTATTGAGAAATTTTATGAAAGAGCGTTTGACAACAATAGACATATCAAATATACTTTTGCCAATAGAAAGCCGCTGCCGCCGGGTAGCAGAAAAGTACGTCAGATTTTCATGTCATTAGGCCGTAGAAGACATGAAAAAGCTGGCGTTTTTTGTTTGTAAAGGAGATAAGGTTATGCATTGGTTGATGTTATTACTGGCAGGAGCGTTTGAGGTTTTATGGGCTTATTCCATGAAACTGTCCGAAGGTTTTTCAAAGCTCCTGCCGAGCATAGTTACAATTGTTGGATATATTTTAAGTGCCGTGTTTTTATCAATTGCACTTAAAAAATTACCTCTTGGTACTGCATATGCAATGTGGACGGGTTTTGGAATAGTTGGCACAACATTGCTTGGAATTTTTATGTTTCATGAATCAATATCTTTGCCACAAATGATATGCGTAGTACTGATTGTAAGCGGCATAGTAGGATTAAAGGTGTTGACCTGATTTATCCCATTTTCTGCATCTTTGCCATCATCTTTTCAAATCGGTCCTCTCCGAAAATTCGCTCTGCGGGCGCCATCCACGCTACGGTCGGACCTGCAAGATACCGAATTTTCATCTTCTTTTTATTAAGCACTTTCTCAATTTTTCTGGCTACAAGCTCTGGACTGGAGCTCATGGAGCCTCCCATCTTATTGATGAATTCCAGCGCATCATGGAGTTTGTCATAGTAAATATCCCTGATTTCCGGTCCCATTCGTGCCCAGTTTTTTTCTGTTGCTTCTGCCATGTTGGCTGTCATCGGCGTTTTCATTCCGCCCGGTTCTATGCTTGTTGCCTGGATTCCGAACGGAATCATCTCAAAACGCAAAACCCGGGTAATGCCTTCTTCGGCATATTTGCAGATGGAATATGGTGCCGTAAATACTGCCGGGGAATAGTAGCCACTTGTAGTTACATTTACAATACGCCCTGGTCCGTATTTTCTTAAGAGAGGCAGGAATGAACGGCACATATTAATTGTTCCTTCTACGATTACAGAAATTGCATTGCGCATATATTCCGGAGAACAGCCCTCTAATAAGCCGCCCACAGGAAGTCCTGCAACATTGATAAGTGCAGAAAGGCCTGCGTTGCCCTGTTCTTTACCCACAAATTCAGCTGCTGCATCTGTCTGTTTTGGGTCAGAAATATCAATAATAATGGGAATAATTCCCAACTCCTTAAGCTCTTCATCGGACTGGCTGGCAATGATAGTGCCAAAGACCTTCCATCCTTTGGCCTTCAGTAGCTTTGCTGTAGCAAATCCAAGTCCGGACCCTGCTCCGGTGACAATTACACTTTTGCTTTCCTGTTTCATAAGTTTCCCTCCTGGAATTTTTCTTCATTTCCAGTATACTAAGGGTAGATTGTTAAAATCCGAACAAAGTTTGCCCGATATGTTCGATTGAAAGGGGATCAGCCTGGTGAAAGAATCGCAACGTGTATTGGTTACAAAGGGCCTATTAAAAGAAGCTCTTTTAAACTTGATGGAGGGGAGCCACATTAATCAGATAACCGTGGCCGAGTTATGCCGAAAGGCCGGGGTTAACCGTAACACATTTTATTCCCACTATAATTCTCCGGAAGATCTGCTTTTTGAAATTGAGCAAAGTTATTCTGATAAAATCTTTCAAATTATTGAAAAAACCATACCACGGGATGACTATTACCTAGTTCTTTTAAAGACACTTGAAGCTATTGCGGAAGAGCCCCAAGCCACCCGGATTCTTGTACAAAACACGGAATCTACATATTTTTCACAGTTTATAGCAACGGCGTTTGAGAAAGTTACGACCATATGGGCAGAACATCATTGGAAAACAAACGCCCAGGACAAAGCAATGATTTACCGTTTCACAACTGGTGGAGCGGAGTGGGTAGTTTCCAACTGGTTAAAGGATGGTATGAAAATTCCCCCGGAAACCCTTGCCAGAAAGTTGGCGCAGTTAACGGAGGATATTTATGAGAAATATTCGAAAATGTATGAAATTTAAGTGGCAATGGAACCATTTTACAGCGAAGCAGAAATTGCAATGGCTGCACAGATGACAATCGGAATCATGCCAAAGATCCCAAAAAGAATGCTCAGTCTTTTGTAGACTACCAAGTCATAATTCATGATGTAGGACTGTTGCGGGCGATTTGGATTGTATCTGATCTGGACTTCATCGCCTTTATGGGGGACATGCCGTTGCCAATATCCACCTGTGTTGGTATACCGCTCTCCGTCAACGAAATATTCATATTCCGGATGCAGGCTAGGGGAATCTCCATAATTCCGGGAATGCACTGCAATTACTGTGGCTGTTGCGTCTTCTGTACAATTTTTCTCATGCTTCTTCTTCAAAATCCAGAAGATTGCTGCCGGAATTAAGAATGCGCAGCCTAAACCGCATAATGTTAATGCTAACCCAAGTGGCATGTTGTGTACCTCCGTGTGCTTATGCTCGTGTGATGTGGTGATTCATTATAACATAGGATACTGCGTATCATATTTCCGCCACATTATGTTATAATCAACTAAAAAGGAGGGCAAAATATGATTTATACAATTGATGAAATACGGCAGATAATTAAGCCGATTGCTGAAAAGTACTGCCTTCCGGCTGTGTATTTGTTTGGCTCTTATGCAAAGGGAACAGCAAACGAGCATAGCGATGTAGACTTGTTAATAGATACAACCGGAACGCAATTAAAAAGTTTATTTACTTTGGGTGCTCTCTATAACGATTTAGAAGAAGCGCTGGGTAAGAAAATTGATTTGATTACCGTTAACTCTTTGCAGCAGCAGTTGCAAATTCCAAGTGAAAAGACATTCCGAGATACCGTATGGAAGGAAAAGGTGAGTCTTTATGATGCAGCCTGATTTGCAACGGCTTGCGCATATTCGTGATTACTGTGTGGAAATTCAAAAAACGATTGCCCGGTACGGAAACACATTCGAAGTGTTTGATAGAGATGCAGATTATCAGCGCTCCGTGTCTTTTTCAATCTTGCAGATTGGGGAACTTAGTGGAGGTTTGTCACCGGAGTTTCGCAAAGCCACAGCAAATCACGTACAATGGGGCCCAATGAAGGGAATGCGGAATTTGGTTGCTCATAATTACGGCAGCATGAGCCGAGAAATTATTTGGGAAACTGCAACAACGGATATTCCAGCATTGAAAAAGTTCTGTGATGACTTATTGGACCAGCATGATGTTGGTTGAACAATGAAAAAATAGGGTGAAAAAATCAAGCAAAAGGGCTGTGACAAATATCACAGCCCTTTAATTTAGTCGAGGATTCTCCTATTATGTACCCACACAATCACCGCCGTTACGCCCACAAAAAGCAAAATGCCGAAAACAAGAAGCACTGCAATAATGGCGTATGCTGCGGGAAGGTTGATTGGTGAATCGCCGAAGAAAAGGGTCCAGATGAATTCCGGATTGTAAAACGGGTAGGGGTAGTACTGCGGGTCGGAATAGGCGCCTCGGACAATGGAAAAGACCGAGTACACCAGCGGATAAATTCCCGAAAGGGCCAGGCATTTTTTGCCGATTTTTTGGTTGGTGAATGGGAAAAACCACAGGGCAAGCACCACCACGGGCATAATCATGTGGTAATAAATCTGTATGAAGCTTGACATGGAGTGTGCCGCCGTATCCCATTTGGATGGTGGGGTCATGCCCAGCGGAATGCCGCCACAGTAGGTGATGCCGGCAATTAAGACATACACCGTAATCAGCGCGCCGAAGGTCGGGTTAAAGCCAATTTTTTGCGCTTTTTTGCAGCCGAGGATGCCGAGGGCCGCAAACAGCAGATAGACATAACAGAAAAAGTTTGACTGCACCGTGAAGTAGGACAGGATGTTGTATTTTCCGTAATCTACAGGGCTGTACTGCGGGTCGTACTCATAAACGTAGTAGGAAAGCCGGTGGGCAAAAATCAGAAAGCCGAACACCGACAGAATAAGCAGCAGCACGCCGAGCGCCTTGTTTTTGGCGGATGGATTTAATTTAGATTCCATTTTGATCCCCCATACCTAACATTCTAAAAGAAATGCCGGGGCAAGGCAACTGGGTTGAATTTGCGTGGGGTGGCGCTGCCCACGCCGACTGTCCCGGGCGATGCAGTCCCAAGCTTTCTACAGACGCATCTTTTGTGCTATAGTGTTCTTACGAGGTGAGAAAAATGCGCAAGGTACACTGGATCCAGCATACCCACTTGTTTAAAAAGGATGAATATGAATGCTCCGCCTGCCACGCAGTTTACACCAAGGCTTATGAGGTCTGTCCAAACTGCGGAGCCAAAATGGGACGTTCTAAATATGACCCGTCCTGGGTGGACGAAATGGAAGCCTTTGATGCAATTTTGGGTGATGATTAAAAATTAAAACAGAAAAGCCAGCGCTGCAGTGTGCAGAGCTGGCTCTTTTCCATTGTTTTGTTACTTTGCGGCTTCTGTCATTAATCCATTACGGGTTCTTGAAATTCCTGGAAATCCTTCATTTCTTCCTGGTCCTTTAAGAACTCATATAATCCTGCTTTTGTCTGATAGTAATAGGGATTTACGTAGAAGAGTCCAAGGATTCCAACGGTAAGCAAGGACAAGATTTCCCATCCAAGGAAGGACAAATCAAGCACAAATGCCTGCCATTTATATCCGTCCATCATCTGCTTGGATTTTTTGATGACTTCCATAGGCTGTAAGTCAGGATTGTCCGCAATCAGGAACGGAACCATGGCATAAGAGTAACTTTTTACAATGCCCGGAATAATGAACAGTAAGGTCCACAGGAAAGTAAATACATCTGTTAACAGAGTGGTTACCAGACTGTTGGCATAATTGTTTTTAAATGCGTAAATTAACTCGTTCAGATCGGCCTTTTCCTGGCTGTTCTTTTTGAAGAACAAATAGCCGCCAACCTTAAGCGGATTGAAAACAAACACATTAATCAAACTAAAAACAAGTGCAATAACGGTCCCTGCTCCGGCAACGGTAGCAGAAACGTCAGCGTCCGCATTGTTAAGGTCTACATTGACGTTTGTACCGACCAGCGCCGCTGTTAATACAGTTAAAACAAGTGCCGCAATTACGCTGCTTGAGTAATTTGCCTTGAAGGCTACTTTGGCTTTTTCTTTCAGGTCAATTCTGTTAATTGGCATAATCAACACCCCTTTCAAAGCCATGATATCATTGTATAAAGGGTTTGAAAAGTGCTGAATAAAAATTCGGTGAAGCTGTCAAAATAATGACAATAACCACTCCTTTCTTTTGTGGTATAGTGTTGTTAGAAAATATGCTACATCGCAAAGAAAAGGAAGAAAGGAAGATGGTATGTCCCTGCTTTTATGCCCAAACTGCGGCGCGGAACTGAACCGGGAGGGTCGGCAGTTCGTCTGTACGTCCGGACACTCTTTTGACTGCGCCAAGGAAGGGTACGTCAATCTGCTGATTGGGTCAAAGAGCGGAGATAACCGGGGCGATTCACGCTCTTCCGCTCGGGCACGGCACGACTTTTTAAACAAGGGGTACTACTCCTGCCTGAAGGACGCCATTGCGGAGCGCATGCAGGGAACGGTTCTGGACATTTGCTGCGGCGAAGGATATTACGACGATTACGCCGGTGAATTTTACGGCTTTGACCTCAGCAAGGAAATGGTCCGACTGGCCTCTAAACGGCATCGGGAACCGAACTACCATTATATGGTGGCCAACCTGTCCCACATTCCGGTGCAGGACGCCTCCATTGACACGGCAATCCATCTGTTTGCGCCGTTTCATGGACCGGAGTTTTCCCGTGTCCTGAAGGAGGACGGCGTTCTGTATTCGGTTATTCCCGGACGGAAGCACCTTTGGGAGCTGAAACAGGTCGTCTATGACATGCCCTATGAAAACGACGAGCAGGCCCCGGAGTGTAAAGAACTTAACCTTGTCACCCGGGAAACGGTAACGGACGTAGTCCGCATTGGGCGGGAGGACCTGCAAACCCTGTTCTCCATGACGCCGTATTATTACCGTACCTCGGCAGAAGACCGGGCTCGTCTGGAGTCGGTGGACTTCCTGGATCTTACCGTAAGCTTTGTGATTCTGGCATATCGGGTAAACCCCGTTTGAAATAATAAGGAAGGACCCGCTCTGTGTGGTGCAGAGTGGGTCCTTTTTGCGCCTTTGCGCAAATTTCTTTCCTTTTGCCGGGCTTCTTTAGCTACACTGTCCCATTTTTCGGACAGCAGTTCATTGATTAATCGGGGAGGCTTGGTGTAGCATTGAGGAGAGGAGTAAAACGAGGATGCCGAAACGTCCACTGCCGCTAATGAGTAAACAGTAAGGCGCCTGCAAGTTAGCTCTTAGGGGTGACTAAAGGCCGTTTTTGGGCGCAAGGAAGCCAGTTGCTAATTACTTGCACCAATCAGCATGTTAATTTGTCCATTAATTGCACCTTTTGAGCACTTACAAATCCAGTTATTTGCACCTACGCTTAAATAGACCGAACAAAATGGAGGAAGAATTTATGAAAGGCTGTTTCAATTTTCTGGTGATTGCAATTCTTCTGGTAGTAGTGCTACTTGAAGTACTGGCATATGGCACTTGCTACACCTTGGCGCTTTTAATTGTCGTAATCTGTTTAATGGTTTCATTGGGATAAGCAGCAGAGTTGCATGAGAAAGGAAGAATATTATGGAAGCAATGAAAATTGCCAGAATTGTATTGTATGTTTTGTTTGCTGTATATGTTGTGCTTGCGGCCGTAAATGGGAATATTTTGACGGTTGGCTTTTTCGTTACGGCAAGCATTGTCTTTGTTAATGCTGTTATTCACGTTTTAGAGGTAACTCGCAAAGGATAAGCGGCAGAAAGGCAAGCGAATTTTGTTCTGGCACAGAATAAAAGATCTTGCCACAGGAAGAAGGTGGGCTTTTGAAAAAGTTTAAAGTTGAATATATTGGGCCTACTCCATATGTGTTTGACACGGGAGAAATTGCAGAAGCTCTTGAAGTAAGGAAAGACCCAGACAACAAGTGGTTCCGCATAACGGACGAAGACGACGAAGCGTACGCCTACCCTCGCCGGTGGTTTAAAATTCTGGAAGAGATGGAAATTGAATAAGCTGAATGAGTTTATTAAAACGTACTTATCAGAGCCAGGAGGTGGCTCCAATCACCTTTGATCCGTTTAACAATGCTTACCATGTAGTTGGCGAGAAAGTCGGCGATGCATGGGGAGCCGGAAAGAAGTTTATGTAATATGAACAATCTGTTTATTCAGGGTGTTTTTGTTGACTGGAATAAAGTAGATGAAAACAGTTATCTCAGAAAAATAGAGGCCTTGAGGGATATTGATAAAATTGAATTCTCAAAACCGGTAACATTTCTTGTTGGAGAAAATGGAACCGGAAAATCAACCCTGCTTGAGGCGATTGCCATAGCACATGGATTTAATCCGGAAGGTGGAACCAAGAATTATTCTTTTTCTACCCGTGATACGCATTCGGAGTTGTGCGATGCCATACGACTTTCTAGGGGATACCGAAAGGAACGATGGGGATATTTTTTGAGAGCGGAAAGCTTCTATAATGTTGCGACGCAGGAAGAAGAATATGCAGATTGTTCACACCCATCGGAGCACTACCATGACAGATCTCATGGAGAGAGTTTCCTGAAACTGGTGCAAAATAATATTCGTCCTAACGGTCTTTATCTGTTTGATGAGCCGGAAGCAGCTTTATCGCCTCAGAGGCAATTGACAGTACTAAGGGAAATATATCAGGCTGCCAATGAAGGAGCGCAGTTTATCATTGCAACGCATTCTCCAATCTTACTGGGTATTCCAAATGCAGACATTTTCTGCTTTGACGAGGGAAGTATTCATGCATGTAGTTATGAAGAAACCGAGAGCTACAGGGTTACGGAAATATTTATAAACAATCGGGAGAGACTGCTGAATGGGTTACTGGCGGCAGATGAGTAATTCATTAACAGAATAATTAAGGTTACTGAATCTACACATAAACGATGGGTGGTGATGAATAATGGGGTTGGATTTCGGTTGTGAATGCCAAAAATGCGGATATACCTTTTATGCATCAGTAGGTAGCGGAATAGCCTACCCAAAGGTATATAAAGAAACGGTTGAAAAGTTGAAAACAGGTTTCTATGGGGCGCAGGGAAAAGAATTTTTTGAAGCTTTTCCGGATGGAGCAATATCTTGTGAAAGAATAGTTGTGCAGTGCAATGACTGCAACAGTTTGATGGAAGTATTGGATTTGTCTTTATACGTTCCGAAAGATGGATTTAGTAAGGAAAAACTTGATCGAACGGTCCCTTGGTCATCCGGATTTTCCGGGAAAGGCTATGAATGCATAACGGAATTTGAACTTAGAGAAAATTATGAATTGTTTGAAAAATATGACCACAGGTGTGCAAAATGCAATGGTCACACAACCGTTGTGCCCGGATTTACCGAAAACATGAGTAATAAAATAAATAGAAAAGTTCGTTGTCCAGGGTGCGGAACCATTCTGGAGATAGAGCTTTGCGGAATGTGGGATTGAACCGCGGAACTTGTAACTGCCCATGGTTTCAGACAGTGAAGTAATAGATGAATCCAACGGATTGTCTGTTGCTGCGTATTGCATACCGGAGCATTTGTGAATATATTGAGTCTTGGTACAACCGCCAGAGAACTCATAGTAGCTTAGGCTACAAGACACCGGCTGCAGTTCATGCAGAAGGTGTGGCGTAAAGTCGCACTTTCGGTGTCCACTTTATTGACTTAAGACCAGCTGGTTACTTTTAGCACTTTGCTGGTGGCTAGCTCGCACGTAAAAGAACGGATTCAAAGTCATGGCCAATAAGCCGCGCAGATTTATTATTGTGGCAAATCTGGGGTTGATACTTGGTTTGCCACACAAAAGTGAATTCCGTGTGGCAAACAGCTGTGGCAGTGCAAATTTGCCACACAAGTGGGGTTGGAACAGCTGGCGACTGCTTGGTAGACGCTGATTATTGTGGCAAATCTGGGGTTGAATCTTGGTTTGCCACACAAAAGT
>CAVFBE010000078.1:0-12167 GCA_963620745.1 Muribaculaceae bacterium
GATTAAAGATGCCGTCCTGGCTTTGGAAGACACCTATGCCGCCATGTCAGACGACGAATTACGTGCCGTTACCCCGGCCTTAAAAGAACGTCTTGCCAACGGAGAAACCCTGGATGACATTCTGCCGGACGCCTTTGCAGCCTGCCGCGAAGCAGACTGGCGTGTTATCGGCTTAAAGCCATATCCTGTTCAGATCCTGGGCGGTATTGTTTTACACAACGGCGGCATTGCCGAAATGAAAACCGGTGAAGGTAAAACCCTGGTTGCCACCCTGCCGGCTTATCTGAATGCCCTTTCGGAAAACGGCGTTCATATTGTTACCGTAAACGACTACCTCGCCCGGCGTGACTCCGAATGGATGGGTAAGGTATACCGCTTCCTTGGCCTTTCCGTCGGCCTGATCGTCAATGGTCTTTCCACGGATGCCCGTCGGGAAGCTTATGCAGCAGACATTACCTACGGCACCAACAATGAATTCGGGTTTGACTACCTGCGTGACAACATGGTGCAGTACAAAAAAGATAAAGTACAGCGTGGCCATAACTACGCCATCGTGGACGAAGTTGACTCCATCCTGATTGACGAAGCCAGAACTCCGCTGATTATTTCCGGTATGGGTACCGAATCCACTGAACTGTATGCCATGGCAGACGCCTTTGTCAGCACCCTGACCATGACCAAGGTTAAGGAAGCCGAATCCAAGGAAGAATACGAAGACCTTGGTGACGGTGACTACATTGTGGACGAAAAGGCCAAGACCGCAACACTGGCCCAGTCCGGTGTCAAGAAAGCAGAAGAGTTCTTTGGCGTAGACAACCTGACGGATGCCGAAAACACCACTCTCTTCCACCACATCAACCAGGCCCTGAAGGCCCACGGCATTATGCACCGGGACATTGACTACGTTGTTAAAGACGGCGAAGTTTTAATTGTAGACGAATTCACCGGTCGTATCATGAACGGCAGACGTTACAACGAAGGTCTGCACCAGGCCATTGAAGCCAAAGAAAAAGTACAGGTAAAGCGGGAATCCAAGACCCTGGCTTCCATTACCTTCCAGAACTACTTCCGTCTGTACACCAAGCTGGCCGGTATGACCGGTACTGCCATGACCGAAGCAGACGAATTCTCTGAAATTTACAACCTGTTCCCGGTTGAAGTTCCAACCAACAAACCTATGATCCGGGTAGACCACGAAGACGTGGTTTACAAGACCCAGAAGGCTAAGTTCTATGCCGCCATGGATCAGATCATTGCCTGCCACGAAAAAGGACAGCCGGTTCTGGTTGGTACCGTTTCCATTGAAAAGTCTGAAATCATGAGCCGTCTGTTAAAGCAGAAGGGCTTAAAGCACGAAGTGCTGAATGCAAAGAACAACGAACGCGAAGCAGAAATCATTGCCCAGGCCGGTAAGCTTGGCGCCATTACCATTGCCACCAACATGGCCGGTCGTGGTACTGACATCATGCTGGGTGGTAACCCGGAATTTCTGGCCAAAGCACAGCTGCGGAAATTCTTTGCTCCGGAAATTGTGGCAGAAGCCATGGGTTATGCCGAAACTGAAAACAAAGACGTTATTAAAGCCCGGAAGCAATATGCCGAGCTGATTGAAAAATTCAAAGAGCAGATTGCTCCGGAAGCCGAAAAGGTAAGAGAAGCCGGCGGTCTGTTTATCCTTGGTACCGAACGTCACGAATCCCGTCGTATTGACAACCAGCTGCGTGGCCGTTCCGGTCGTCAGGGGGATCCGGGCGAATCCCGCTTCTTCCTTTCCATGGAAGATGACCTGATCCGTCTCTTCGGCGGCGAAAAGATGAGCCGTCTGATGGACAACCTGAAGATTGACGAAAATCTTCCCATTGAGCTTCGTACCTTAACCAAGACCATTGCCAATGCGCAAAAGAAGGTAGAAGGCCAGCACTATGCCACCCGTAAGAACGTCCTGAAGTATGACGACGTTATGAACCAGCAACGTGAACTGATTTACAAGCAGCGTGACCAGGTTCTGGACGAAGCCGACCTGAAGGACTCCATCTTCTCCATGATGGACGAAACCATTGACCTTGCCGTAGACAACTTCTGCGCTTCGGATGACGGATGGGACAAGTGGGAAATCAACGCCCTCCGGGACAAGTTCCTTGGTTGGATTACCGAACCGGAAGACCTGCAGGAAAAGATGTCCCGTGAAGAAATCCGGGAATACCTGAAGAAGAAGGGTCATGACAAATACAACGCCCGCGAAGAAGAATTTACTCCGGAAATTACCAGAAGTCTGGACCGGATGCTTCTGCTCCACCATGTAGACGCTCTCTGGATGGAACACATTGACGCCATGGAAGAACTGAAGCGCGGCATTGGCCTGCGGTCCTATGCACAGCAGGATCCGGTTGTTGCCTTCAAGTATGAAAGCTCTGACATCTTCAATGAAATGACCGCCTTAATCCGGGAAAACACTGTTAAAGACCTGTTGACCGTCAAAGTCAGAAAGCAGACTCCAATCCAGCGGAAAGCCCAGGCAACCGTAACCGGAACCTCCTCCGCAAAGGACGACCTCGACCAGGCCGCGCGCGGTGGCGCCAACAAACCGGTTGTGAAAGACAAGAAACCGGGCCCGAATGATCCCTGCTGGTGCGGCAGTGGCAAGAAATATAAGAAGTGCCACATGATGTCTGACATTGAATCCGGCGAAAAATAAAGCGCTGCATCGCCTGAAAAAAGAACCAAATCGCCGAAAAGCGAAACATAAAAACTGAATACAGAAAGGGGTAATTCTATGGATAGAACTTATTCCAGCTGGATGGACGGCACTTGGACCTCCGCGCAGAAAGAATATACCGAACCAACTACCATGTTGGACGAAACCGGTAAGCTTCTTTGTGCAGGATATGCCAAGCACAACGTGTTTGACTATGACCGGAACCGGGTCAGACACCAGATGCGCCGGAAAGAATGGGATTTCTATCAGATCTCCAATGGCAAGCTGATGGTTCAGATCAGCTTTGCCAACATCTCTCTGGGTGGCTACGTTGCCGCTGCAGTAGTAGACATTCAAAACGGAGGCACACCAATCAACTCCATGCACTTTTTCCTTGGCGGCAAGGACAAATATCCGCTGCCGCCCAAAGGAGACGTGCCAAACGTAGTCGGATACAAGATTGGTTCTGCAGAATTTGAATTCAAGACCGAAGCCAAATCCCGTACCCTGACCTACAAGGACAAGAAGGTGGAAGCCGCCTTCCAGATGGACATGTATGATGACCATCAGAATCTGACTACCATTCTTCCCTTTGACGGTTATGAAGACCGTTACTTCATGACCACCAAGGCCGTATGTATGCCGTGTGCCGGTTACATCAAGTCCAAGGACAAGGAATTTACCTTCACGAAGGAAGACACGTTCTGTTCTCTGGACTGGGGCCGTGTATGCACCCCATACAAGCTGGTTTGGTATTGGGGCAGTGGCTCTACTTACCTGACGGACGCTGACGGCAAAAAGCACACCTTTGGTTTTGAAATTACCTGGGGCATTGGCAACGAAAGCAATGCCACGGAAACCGCCATCTTCTATGACGGCAAGACCCACAAGTTTGATGCCATTGACGTGGAAACCTTCCCGAAGCCGGACAAATACATGGAACCGTGGAAGTTTGTTTCCAAGGACGGCCGCTTTGACATGACCATGACACCGTTTTACGATCATCATGCGGACACCAATGCATTGGTACTTCGTATGAACTCCCATCAGGTACATGGCCTGTGGAACGGCACTGTTACCCTGGATGACGGCACCAAATTAGAAATTAAAGATATGTATGCCTTCTGCGAATACGTAGAAAACAGATGGTAAAAAGCACAGAAAAAGGGCCTGCTCCGTTTGGAGCAGGCCCTGATTTTCTGTTTTGCAGGATTTCCTGTCAGCTACTAAGCTTAGCCAAGTTCTGCAAAGTATTTGATGGTACGAACCATCTGGGAGGTATAGGAGTTTTCGTTGTCATACCATGCAACAACCTGTACCTGATAGGTGTCGTCATCAATCTTAGTAACCATGGTCTGGGTTGCATCGAACAGAGAGCCATAGGTGATGCCGATGATATCAGAGGATACCAGCGGTTCTTCGGTGTAACCGAAGGAAGCGGAAGAAGCAGCCTTCATGGCAGCGTTGATGCCTTCCTTAGTAATGTCCTTGCCCTTAACAACAGCAACCAGGATGGTGGTAGAGCCGGTTGGAACAGGAACACGCTGTGCAGAACCGATCAGTTTGCCGTCCAGTTCCGGAATAACAAGGCCGATAGCCTTTGCAGCACCGGTGGAGTTCGGAACAATGTTAACAGCAGCGGCGCGGGCACGACGAAGGTCACCCTTTCTGTGCGGGCCGTCCAGAACCATCTGGTCACCGGTGAAAGCGTGAACAGTGGTCATGATACCGCTCTGGATTGGAGCATAGTCATTCAGGGTCTTAGCCATAGGAGCAAGGCAGTTAGTGGTGCAGGATGCAGCAGAAATGATCTTGTCTTCCTTGGTCAGTACGTTTTCGTTTACGCTGTAAACAACGGTCGGAAGGTCTTTGCCTGCCGGAGCAGAAATAACAACCTTCTTGGCGCCAGCGTCAAGGTGAGCCTGTGCCTTATCTTTGGAGCAGTAGAAACCGGTGCATTCCAGAACAACGTCTACACCCAGTTCGCCCCAAGGAAGGTCAGCAGCATTTGCTTCCTTATAGATGGTGATGGTCTTACCGTCAACAGTGATTGTGCCGGCTTCGTCATCGGAAGTAACTTTGTCACAAAGAGCATAACGGCCCTGTGCGGAGTCATACTTCAGAAGATGAGCAAGCATGCTCGGCTTAGTCAGATCGTTGATTGCTACTACTTCGTATCCGTCTGCGTTAAACATCTGACGGAATGCCAGACGACCAATGCGGCCGAATCCATTAATTGCAACTTTTACCATGGTGAAACCTCCATATAGTTCAAAAAAGCTTTTGGTTTTGACAATTTCTTGTCAATCGCAAGTATTATAGGAAGAAAACCGTGTTTTTGCAAGCCTTATTTCCGCCAAAAAAGGGAGCGGTTTTCCCTATGAATCAGTACAAAATAACAGGGTTCACCGCTCCCACGGAATTCAGTTGTTTTCTTTTGAACGAACAGGCTCTTCCGTGGCCGCTTCGGCGGGGTCAGACACGGCCTCTTCCGAAGGAAGACGGGCAGCCAAAACCGTGCCAATCCGACGGTCTTCAATCTGGGTACAGGTAAAGCGGAATCCGGCGAAATCCACGCTGACGGTGGAGCCGTCTTCGGGGATGAAGCCCAGCCGGTCTATCAGGAAGCCACCGATGGTATCATAGTCCCCTTCCGGGAAGGCCACGTCCAGTTCTTCGGCAACATCATCCAGGTCCGCCGTGCCTTCCAAGCGGAAGGAATCTTCCCCAAGGGAACGGATGTCCTCTTCCTCTTCGTCATATTCGTCCTGGATGTTGCCCAGAATGGACTCAATCAGGTCTTCCAGCGTAATGATACCCGCTGTGCCGCCGTATTCGTCTACTGCAACCGCCAATTGAATATGCTTTTCCGTCATGGATTTAAACAAGCGGTCACAGCGCATGGTTTCCGGCACAAAGACCGGGCTGCGCATAAAGTCAGACACTTTGCGGGACTTCGGGACCGTCTTGTCAATGTAATCCAGTAAATCCTTGACGTGTACTACGCCAACAATGTTGTCTATGTCTCCTTGGTAAACCGGAATCCGGGAGTAGCCTTCTTCAATGGCCAGGTCCCGCAGTTCCGTAACGGGTGCATCCGCGTCTATGGCAACTACGTCCGTGCGATGGGTCATCAGCTCTGACACAAAGACATCATCAAATGCAAAAATGTTGTGAATCATTTCTGCCTGGTCATCTTCAATGACACCGCTGTCTCCGCCCTCTGCCACCATGGACAGGATTTCTTCTTCCGTTACACTGTTTTCTTCCTTCAGGCGAGTCAGTCCGAAGATTTTCATCAGCGCATAACTAATGGCGCTGGAAACCCGCACTGCCGGAACGTTCAGGACGTAAAAGATCCGTGCCGGAACGGCAAGGCCGGTCAGAACCGCCCGTGGCTTTTTCTGACCGATCCGCCTTGGCACAATGCCGGCCACGGTCATCATCAGGAAGGCAGCCCCTAAAATCAGAATCAGCAGACTGACCAGTCCTGCCCACGGTTCCGGCAAGCCGGCGTTTTCCAGCGCTTTTTCCAGCGGGGCCAAAAAGCCTTCTGCCGCAACGAAGGAAAATAAAACGACTAATAAAATACTGCCAAAAGACGTGGCGGTAATCAGGTCGTCTTTCTTTTCCATGAGTTTGCGCAGACTTTTTTTGTCCCCGCTTTTCATGCGCTCCGCTTCCGAATCCGGAAGCTCCGCTACCGCAGCTTTCAGCAGATAAATAAACACTTCTAAAATTAAGATGAGTACTAAAAGTACAATGGGCAAAGTATAATTAGCAGCCCCGGGGTCGTCCATAATAAGTATGGCTCCTTTCCGTTTTTCAAGATGTTGCGCCCATTATATCATGCTTTAGTAAAGATTACAAAAAAGCCACTGCTCTCGCCAAATTTACTGTTTGCTTTTTAGATTGATAAGCCATTTTCATTGTGCTAACATATTCAACTGGAAATTGGGCTCGCGCGCGTATTTAATGTATATATTCCCGGCCGGATATCTACTGAATCGCCCGGTCCAATGCCAAGAAGAATGTCCTGCAATAGTTGCAACTTGCAGGACGAATAACAGTGAATTTTTCACTTGGAGGAGTATTATGTCTAGAAAACTAAAAACCATGGACGGTAATACTGCTGCCGCACACGTATCCTATGCGTTTACGGAAGTAGCCGGTATCTACCCGATTACCCCGTCCAGCCCAATGGCCGACTACGTTGACCAATGGTCCGCTCAGGGCCGCAAAAACATTTTCGGCACTACCGTTAAGGTTGCTGAAATGCAGTCTGAAGCCGGTGCTTCCGGTACCGTTCACGGTTCCCTTGCTGCCGGTGCTCTGACCACCACCTACACGGCATCCCAGGGTCTTTTGCTGATGATCCCGAACATGTACAAGATTGCCGGCGAACTGCTGCCATGCGTATTCCACGTATCTGCCCGCTGCGTATCTTCCCATGCTCTGAACATCTTCGGTGACCACTCCGACGTTTACGCCTGCCGTCAGACCGGTTTTGCCATGCTGGCAGAAACCAACCCGCAGGAAGTTATGGACCTGGCTGCTGTTGCCCACCTGGCCGCTATTGAAGGCCGCGTTCCGTTCATCAACTTCTTTGATGGTTTCCGCACTTCCCACGAACTGCAGAAGATTGCCATCTGGGACTATGATGACCTGAAAGAAATGACCAACATGGATGCTGTTGAAGCATTCCGCCGTCATGCACTGAATCCGGAACACCCGACCATGCGTGGTTCCCACGAAAATGACGACATCTTCTTCCAGCACAGAGAAGCCTGCAACAAGTACTATGACGCTGTTCCCGGTATTGTTGAAAAGTACATGGACAAGGTCAATGAAAAGCTCGGCACCAACTACAAGCTCTTCAACTACTATGGTGCAGAAGACGCCGAAAACATCATTGTTGCCATGGGCTCTATCAATGACGTTACCGAAGAAGTTATTGACTACCTCAACGCACACGGCCAGAAGGTCGGCCTGGTAAAGGTTCGTCTGTACAGACCGTTTGCCGTTGATAAATTTGTAGAAGCTCTGCCGGCCACCTGCAAGAAGATTGCAGTTCTGGACCGTACCAAAGAACCCGGTTCCATTGGCGAACCGCTCTTCCTTGACGTTGTTGCAGCACTCAATGCCAAGGGCAAGAATGACATTAAAGTAATCGGTGGCCGTTACGGCCTTGGCTCTAAGGACACTCCTCCAAGCTCCGTATTTGCTGTTTATGACGAACTTGCCAAGGAAGATCCGAAGCCACACTTCACCATCGGTATCACCGACGACCTGACTTACCTTTCCCTGGAAGAAAAACCGGCTCCGAACACTGCTGCCGAAGGTACCATTGAATGTAAGTTCTGGGGTCTTGGCGGTGACGGTACCGTAGGTGCTAACAAGAACTCCATCAAGATCATTGGTGACCACACTGACAAGTACGTACAGGCGTACTTCCAGTATGACTCCAAGAAGACCGGCGGTATTACGGTTTCCCACCTTCGTTTCGGTGACAAGGAAATCAAATCCCCGTACTATGTAAACAAGGCTGACTTTGTTGCCTGCCACAACCCGTCCTACATTGAAAAGGGCATGCACATGGTAGACGACGTTAAGCCGGGCGGTGTATTCCTGATTAACTGCCAGTGGGACGAAGCCGAACTGGCTCAGAAGCTGAACGCAGAAACCAAGGCTTACATTGCCAAGAACAACATCCAGCTGTACACCGTTAACGCCATTGACCTGGCCATGAAGGTTGGTATGGGCAAGAGAACCAACACCATTCTGCAGGCAGCGTTCTTCGCTCTGGCCAAGGTTCTCCCGATTGATGACGCCGTTAAGTACATGAAGGACGCCGCAACCGCTTCTTACTCCAAGAAGGGTGAAGACGTTGTTAAGTGCAACCACGACGCTATTGACGCCGGCGTTTCCGCTTTCGTTAAGATTGACGTTCCGGCTGAATGGGCCAACGCTGTTGATACTCCGGTAGAAACCAAGCTGTCCGGTCCTGCCAAGCTGGTTAAGCAGGTAGAAACCATCATGAAGCCGGTTGGCAACATGGACGGTTACAACCTGACCGTTGGTGCTTTTGCAGATCACGTAGACGGTGCCTTTGAACAGGGCGCTTCCGCTTATGAAAAGCGCGGCGTTGCCGTTATGGTTCCGGAATGGAACGCAGACACCTGTGCCAAATGTAACAAGTGCGCCTACGTTTGCCCGCACGCTACCATTCGTCCGTTCGCTCTGAACGCAGAAGAAAAGGCAGCTGCTCCGGAAGTTACCAAGTTTGCTCCGAAGCCAATCGTTAAGACTGACTACACCTACACTCTGGCTGTATCTCCTATGGACTGCATGGGTTGCGGCGTCTGCATCGGCGTTTGCCCAACCAAGTCCCTGAAGATGGTACCTCGTGAATCCCAGGATGCACAGCAGGCCGCATTTGACTACTGTGTAGAAAAGGTTTCCGATAAGCCGGAACTGACCGAAAAGATGACGGTTATCTCCAGCCAGTACAAGAAGCCGCTGCTTGAGTTCTCCGGTTCCTGCGCAGGTTGTGCTGAAACCTCCTACGCTCGTCTGGTTACCCAGCTCTTCGGTGACAGAATGTATATCTCCAATGCAACCGGATGCTCCTCCATTTGGGGCGGCCCTGCTGCAACTTCTCCATATACCACTGACAAGAACGGCAAGGGTCCGGCCTGGTCCAACTCCCTGTTCGAAGACAACGCTGAACACGGTTACGGCATGCTGCTTGGTCAGAACGCCATCCGCGCTCACCTGATTGAAGAAATTAAGGAAGTTGCCGCATCTGACAAGGCATCTGATGCTCTGAAGGCTTCCATTGCCACCTATCTTGACACCGTAGATGACGGTTCCAAGAACACCGCTGCAACCGCAGCCATGGTAGCTGAAATGGAAAAGGCAGATTGCCCGAAGATCAAGGCTATCCTGGATCAGAAAGATTACCTCAGCAAGAAGTCCGTATGGATCTTCGGTGGTGACGGTTGGGCTTATGACATCGGCTTCGGCGGTCTGGACCACGTTCTGGCTTCCGGCGCAGACGTCAACGTCTTCGTATTTGACACCGAAGTTTACTCCAACACCGGCGGACAGGCTTCCAAGGCTTCCAACATCGGTCAGGTTGCACAGTTTGCAGCAGCCGGTAAGACCATTGCCAAGAAGAGCCTTGCTGAAATGATGATGAGCTACGGTTATGTTTATGTTGCTCAGGTAGCCATGGGTGCTGACCAGAATCAGACCCTGAAGGCCATCCAGGAAGCAGAAGCTTATCCGGGTCCGTCCCTGATCATCGGTTATGCTCCTTGCGAAATGCACTCCATTAAGGGCGGTATGACCAACTGCCAGGCCGAAATGAAGAAGGCTGTTGACTGCGGTTACTGGAACCTGTTCCGCTTCAACCCGACTTTGAAGGCTGAAGGCAAGAACCCGTTCTCCCTGGATTGCAAAGCCCCAATCTCCGAAGACTACAGAGCCTTCATCATGAATGAAGCCCGGTACTCTCGTCTGACCAAGGCTTTTCCGGAAAGAGCAGAAGAACTCTTTGAAAAGGCAGAAAAGACTTCTGTTGACAGATACAACCAGCTGCTGAAGCTGAAGGAATTCTACGCTCCGGACGGAGAATAAGAGCCCTTTGTTGGACTGTCTTTCAACTTGCAGAAAGTCCCTCAATGAGTTAAACTAATAGTTGAAGTGGCGCTGAGCTTCGCTCAGCGCCTTTTTGTTTCGGTTATTAAAATTCAATATAAGGAGGCTTTTCTGTAATGGCTAAGAAATACGTTATGGCCCTGGACCAGGGAACTACCAGCTCCAGAGCAATCGTTTTCGACAAGCACGGAAAAATCATCACCAAATCGCAAAGAGAATTTGAGCAGCATTACCCGCATGCCGGTTGGGTGGAGCATGACCCAATGGATATTCTCTTCTCTGAATATCAGTCCATCTCCACTATCCTTGGCGAAGGCCAGGTAAAGGCAGAAGAAATTGCCGGCGTCGGCGTTACCAACCAGCGGGAAACCACCATTCTTTGGAACAAAGAAACCGGTCTTCCGGTGTACAACGCCATTGTATGGCAGTGCCGCCGCACCGCTGCTTTTTGCGAAGAGCTGAAGGCCCAGGGCCTGACCGAAGAGGTTAAGGAAAAAACCGGCCTTCTGATTGATGCTTATTTCTCTGCTTCCAAAATCCGCTGGATTCTGGACAACGTTCCTGTTGCCAAAGAATTGGCAGAACAGGACAAGCTGTTATTCGGTACCGTTGAAACCTGGCTGATCTGGAACCTGACCGGCGGCGCAACCCACCCGGAATCCGCCGTGCACGTAACAGATTATTCCAATGCTTCCCGTACCATGCTGTTCAATCTGGAAAAACTGGATTGGGATGAATCCCTTTGCAACGCCATCGGCATTCCTATGAACATTTTGCCGAAGCCGGTTCCATCCAGCCAGGTTTATGGCTACGTGGCCCCGGGCATCCAGGGTCTGGAAACGCTGGAAGGCTGTCCGGTTTGCGGATCCATCGGTGACCAGCCGGCGGCTCTGTTTGGCCAGGCCTGCTTTAAGGAAGGCATGGTTAAGTCCACCTATGGCACCGGTAACTTCCTGTTAATGAACACCGGCAACAAGCTGGTTCACTCTAAAAATAATCTGACCTCCGGCATTGCCTGGGCCATTGGTGACGAAATTACCTATGACCTGGAAGGCTCCGCTTTCAACGCCGGCTGCGTCATCCAGTGGCTGCGGGATGAAATCCACCTGATTGACAGCGCTCCCCGCTGTGACGAACTGGCAGAATCCGTACCGGACGCCAACGGCATTTACCTGGTTCCGGCGTTTACCGGCCTGGGTGCCCCATACTGGGACATGTATGCCCGTGGCTGCATTGTCGGCCTGACCCGCGGCGTAAACCGCGCCCACTTTGCCCGTGCCGTACTGGAAGCCATCTGTTATCAGTGCGTTGACCTGCTCCGCGCCATGAAGGAAGACTCCGGCATTGACATCAAGTCCGTCCGTGTAGACGGCGGTGCCTCTGTCTCCAACATCATGATGCAAATCCAGGCCAACCTGCTTGACTGCGAAGTAAACCGTCCGAAGATTGTAGAAACCACCGCCCTTGGCGCCGCTTACCTTGCGGGTCTGGCCGTTGGCTTCTGGAAGGATACCGATGAAATTGCGGAAAACCGTGAAGTATCCAAGGTTTACCAACCGGAAATGGACTCTGAAACCAGAGAAGAGCTGTATGCCGGGTGGAAGAAAGCAGTAGAACGCGCCAAAGACTGGGTTAACCACTAAAAGACAAAAAGGACCTGCCACTGTGCAGGTCCTTTTTTATTCCAAAAGAATCCTCCTTAAAAAGCTAACAATTTTTTAGGGAAACTTTGTTGCTCTTAACATTTACAGAAAGGGCCGTCGTTGGTATAATTCCATGGAAATTATCAAACGGAGGCAAAGTCAATGAA
>CAVFBE010000079.1:0-11813 GCA_963620745.1 Muribaculaceae bacterium
CCAGGACACCGTCGTCCAGCACTTCGGCCAGCGTGGTGCTGGTGCAGACGTGCAAATTGCTGAGGCCGCCCATGCGCTCGGAGTAAGCAATGAAGTCGGTGGCGGCCACGTCGTGCATGATGCCCGGCAGCATTTCCACAATGGTCACATCGTGACCATGCTCTGCCATGTCAAGCGCTGTTTCCGTGCCGACCAGGCCGCCGCCGATAACGGCAACCCGCTTCCCGACCTTGTCCGGATGGTCAATTGCGTCCAGAGAGGTCAGCGCAATTGGCTTGTCTACACCCGGCAGATTCGGAATAACCGGCTTGGAACCGGTGGCGCAAATGACCGCATCATAACCGGCAAGGTCGGCCGCGGTTGCCTTTTGGTGTACCACCGGAATCTGCAGCTTCTCCAGCTGCGTTTCCTGGTATTGGTGGAACGGACGAATGTCCGCTTTGAAATCGGGTGCTTCCGCTTCAATCAGAAGCCCACCCAGTTTATTAGCTTCAAACAGTGTAACGTCATGTCCGCGGAGCTTGGCTACGCGGGCCGCTTCCATACCGGCCGGACCGCCGCCGACAACCGCAATTTTCTTTGGTGTTTCGGCTTTGGTCAGCTTCAGCTCGCCTTCCCGGCTGATGACCGGGTTGACGGCGCAGGTAACGGCCTTGTACAGGAAGAAGGTCCGCTGGAGGCAGCCTTCGTTACAACGGATACACGGCCGGATGTCTTCCGGATGACCGGCCTCTGCCTTGGCAGACCAGTCCGGGTCAGCCCACAATGGGCGGCCAAGCACAACGAAGTCGCCTTTGCCGGATTCCAGAATATCCTCAGCATATTCCGGCAAAGTGATGGAGCCGGACGCCATAATCGGAATGTCTACTTCCTTCTTTAAGGCCTCTGCAGCCCAAACGTTATGGCAAACCGGAATGGCCATCGGGCTTACCTGGTGAATCATGGTGTGGTGGTCCCCGCCGGAAACGTTAATGGCGTCCAGGCCATGCGCTTCCAGTTGCTTGGCCAGCCAGATGGTATCTTCAATGGGGAAGCCATCCGGCTCGTAATCAGTGCCACTTAAGCGGATGGTAACCGGATAATCCGGGCCGACCCTGGAGCGGATCTCGTCCAGGATTTCCAGGTAAATCCGCGCACGGTTTTCCAGGGAACCGCCATACATGTCGGTTCTGTGGTTGGTGGTCGGGCTGAAGAAGTTGGTCAGCAAATAACCGTGCGCACCGTGGATTTCCACTAGTTCAAAGCCTGCGGTTTTGGCGCGTACCGCTGCATCGCCGAAGCATTTGACAATTTCATGGATTTCCGGAATGGTCAGCACCTGCGGAATGGCCTGATCCCCATGCTGCGCATACAGGTTCGGCCACGGAATGGCAGACGGTGCTTTAATGGGCTGCGTTCCTAAGAACTTCTGGCGCCCGCAGTGTTCAATCTGAATGGCAGGGACGGCACCCATTTCCTTAATGTTTTCGGCTAGCCAGGCCAGGCCCGGAATGTGTTCGTCATTGGAAATACCCAGATGACAGTGGGCCGACTTGGAGCCGATTTCATCTACATAGGCATACTCTACAATAATCATGCCGGTACCGCCCTTGGCCTGGTCCCGGTAGTACCGGATGGCCCGCTCCGAGACGGTGCCGTCCTTGTTGTTCATACCGGACGACTGCGGCGCCTTGGCAATGCGGTTTTTCAGTTCCAGTGTGCCGATTTTACCCGGCGCAAACAGACAGGGGAATCTTTTTTCCATGGTGTTACCTCCTTCAATTCTTGTAACAAACGTGAAATTTTAACTTCGTTAACATTTTATCAATGTCAAGTCTGGTATCTTTGTATCAGGTGATACGCACGCACAAAAAAGATATCGGCACAACTGCCAAAAGGAGGAAGTTTCTTTTATGGCAACTGTCATGGACCCCAACATCAGCTACATTCTCAGCAACAATCTGCTGCCGTACCGGGACTTATTTATTAAGCACTGCCCGGCGCCACTTCGCATCTCCAAGGACACGGTCCTTAGCCAAAGCGGCCAGCCCTCCAGCCCCATGTACTTCCTGCTGGAAGGCATGGTCAAAATTTACACCACCAACCCAGGAGGCTACGTGCGCATCCTTGGGTACCACAAGCACAACACGCTCTGCGCCATGGACAAAATTGTCGGCCCGGGCGAGCCAGCTGTTGTCACCGTAGAAAGTGTTACCGAATTAAAAGCACTCCAGGTAACCAAAGAGAGCCTCCTTGCCATAGACAAGGAAGCTCCCGGATTTCTTTATTCACTTTTACAGTATTACGGAACCGTCCTGCGCTTAGTCTGCTTTGACGCGGAGCTGAAAAGTGTTACCAGCGCCACCGCCAGACTGGCCGCGTTCCTGTGTTTATATGAAACCAACCGTTCCAAAAGCGGACCGCTGCCTTTAACGCAGGACGAGCTGGCGTCGGCCATCAACGCGTCCCGCGTGCAGGTGGCACGCATCTGCTCCGCGTTCAAAAAGCGCGGACTGATTGCCTGTTCCCGCGGCAGCGTTACCGTCCTGAATCCGGACGAACTGGGCCGCCTGTCACAGTACTACTAAGCCTGCTCCTGCGCTGTCGGCGGATACATGGCCAGCGCATTGTTCAGCTGGTCTTCCGTAAAGCCCTCGCCTTCTAAGAAGAAGCGGATGGTGCTTTCCGAGTATCCATAAGAAACGTAGTTTTCTACTTTCTTGTTGCACTGTTCGGTCCAGTCCGCGCCACAATTGGCAACAGCATAATCGGCATCGGCTTCCGAATAGCCGTTCCCCATCAGGGCATTCTTCAAACCGGTTGGACCATAGTTGTTATACTGCAGCCAGCTCTTTGCCGCTTCCAGTGCTTCCGCCTGACCGGTGGATACTTCCCCATTATTGGCGGCTGCTGCCGTGTTACTTTCCGTTTCGTCAGCATTGACAGACTGCGAGTAGTCCGGCAGATCCGGATCCTTATTGGTGCAGCCGGTAATCATACTGGAAAGCAAACTAAGCAGGGTAAAGAATGCCAGAATGGCTGTAATGACAATTCTGGCCACCTTAGAGAACTTCTGATACTTCCACATCAGATAAACGCCTACCGGCCAGAACAGAATCAACAGTAGCACTACTACACCTGTACTTGGGCCCGCCTGTTGCGGCGCACCGGCACCGGAGAACGCATTGTTCTTTGGTGCTTTTTGTTTTTTGCCCATGCCAAATACGGCGTCTGCTGTGCGGCCCTGTTTGCCGGTTTTGAATTCGCTGGGAACTTCAAACTCTGCGTCAGGGTTGTTAATGTCATAAAAGCCGTTGTCGGCGGCGGGCGCAGCGGGCTGTGCCGATGCGGCCGGTTCGGCGGCAGTAGCGTTTACTGCGGAGGTGTCAAAGACAATTTCCTCCGGAGCCGAGTCCCCAGCACCGGCGTCAGCCGCTGGTGCTGCCGTCGGCTCCGCTGGTACTGCATCCGCCACCGCTGGCGCCTCCGCGGCAGGAGTTGTTTCCACCTCCGCAGCCGCAGTCTCCTCTACCGCCGGTTTCTTTTCCTCAGGCTCACTGCCTGTTCCAAAGATATCATAATCAAAATCATTGTTCGCCATAGTCTCGCTCTCCTTTCCCTTATCCGTACGCGGTATACTTAGCCGCCGAACGGCAGCTTAATGGCCGCCTTGCCCGCCGCTGGTGCAGCAGACGCCGTAGCCGCCACTAACGAACCGGATTCCGTTACCGGAGCCATTAATACTTTACCGGTGCCGCGGAAAACGTTAACCAGTCCATCGCCCGTCATAGCGGAACCAAGCAGCGTCTTGGACGACCGTTCTACCGTAAACGCCAAGGACGCGGACCAGGCCACGGCCATGTGACCATCTATTTTCAGTTCGTCGTCTTTGAGTTCAATTTCAATTAACTCGCCTTCCGGCACGTTGCTTTCCAGTGCCACTACGCCGCTGCCGGTAAAGCACATATTGAACAGGCCTTCGTTGCCGGCCAGAGCGGAGGAGACGCTTTTGCGCGATACCACGCTCATCTGCACCGTAGATTCCGACGCAAGGAACATGCCGTCTTCTACCACCAGGCCGCCGCCCCAGGATGCCACATCCTGCAGGATCAGGTATTTATAAGTGGGTTCCAGCACCAGCAGGCCGACACCGGTATATTCCGGTTTTACTGCGGATTCGCCGGTTACCGAGCCCTTCACCATTTTGCCCAGGAAATCTCCGGCCCCTTTGATACCGGTCTCGGCGCGAACCCCGCCCGCAGTCCACTGCATGGCTCCGCTCTGGGTCCGAATGCCGTTCTTCCCGTTCAAGTAGCAAACCAGCTGCCGCCGATGCACGCCCATCTTCGCCATAAAGTAGGCCTGCTCCGCGTTATACGGGTTTACGGATTCATCCTGCAAATACTCCAGGATCCGAAACGGCCCCATGTTCTTTACAAATTTTCTCTGCTCATTTTCCAAATTCGGTATTCTCATGTTCTACCTCCGTCTGCAAATATTTTTAGAAGCCGTTCCGGCTTCGCACTTCCTTTTTTCTGCGATTCAGCAGACTGCTTTTGCCAAAAGCTACCCATGGCTCAGCAAGTCAGCGGCTTCCCGCTTGAAACGGCCCATGCACACTGTCAACTTTTCGCTTACCGTTGCGTCCTACCACTATTGGCTTCACGCCTAACGCCGGTTCCTGTCGCGTGTGCACTGTTAGCCCTGCCCTTAAAGCTGCTTCCTGTCACGTGTGCACTGTTAGCTCTGCGCTTAAAACTGGCTGCACTTTCTGCCGGCTTCACACGCAAAGTCTGCGCCATTCGCAAAGTTCACATTTTAAACAAAAGGCAAAGCCTTGCTCCAGTAAAAATTATATACTTTTACCTTATACTTCCGCATTATACGAAGGTATAAACGTAAAGGGCTTTTTGAAAAAAGCTGTGGGGCGTGGCGCCGCGCCGCGGAGTCCGCACCCTGCTGTGGCGGTGCTGCCGCGGCCGCCAAACCACGGTTCCGGGAAAAAGCATACCTTTTCCCGCTCAACGCCCTCATTTGCGGCCTTTTTTTCCAAAAAGAATACCTCCAGCCCCGTTTCAGCCAAAAAGGTATGCTTTTATTTCCTTCCCTTAACCGTTCCCCTTGGTCAGGCTGAAAAAAAAGCATACCTTTTCCCGCCCAGCGCCCCAATTTGCGGCCTTTTTCCAAAAAAAGCATACCTCCGGCCCCGTTTCAGGCCAAAAGGTATGCTTTTTAAAATTTTATCCCGGCGGAGCCCCTTACGGTACAATCCCGGCGGGACGCCCCTTATCAAAAAAAAGAGGCCACCCAGTCCACGCCAGGCAGCCCCTTATCTTACTTACTATCACTACATTCTCTTCCATCAAAAACAAGTGCTATATTTAACATTAAATATAGCATTGAATTTAGCGCAACATTGCTGTATTATAAAAATGAAACTAGGAAAGGAGGACTTCATTATGCCGAATATCAAACCTATTTCTGACTTACGGAATTATGCTACCGTTCTTGAAACCGTCCAAAATGGTCAGCCGCTCTATTTGACCAAAAATGGCAGAGGTTGTTATACCATCATGGACATAGATGAAGAAGAAGCCCAGCGCCAAAAAGCCGAAAAATATGATCAGATGCATGCACAGCTTCACTTAATGTGTGAACTAACCAAAGGAAGACTTTCCGGAGAGGAAGAAGGATGGATTTCCTCAGAAGAGGTAAGGAATCACTTCAAGGATCGTGCAAATGCCAAGTAAAATTCTATATTCAAAAGAAGCATTAAAAGACCTTGACTCCATTTGGACTTACATTGAATCAGATCTTTGTAACCCTATTGCCGCAGAGCACACCATAACCGGCATTATGGATAAAATAGACGCCATTGCTGCTTTCCCTGGGTCTGGATCAAAATTAATCTTTGACAATGGTCTGGATAGCGGATACTACTTTGTTATTTATAAGCACTATTTGGCCTTTTACCGATTAAAATCGGATCAGACAGTTTGCATTGACCGCGTCTTATACGGAGGCCAGGATTACATGAAGCTTCTGTTTCCAGAACTGTAATTTTGCAAGTTATCATTTTCATATACAAAAACAGAACCCCGCGTCATACGACGCGGGGTTTCCTATTCAAATCTTAAGTATTCCCCGTCAACCACGCAACTACAAAGAACGCCGCAAAGCCAAACAGGTAAACCAGTCCAATAATGGACAGGACTTTCAGCCAAGGCTTTACCTGATGTTCCTTGGTGTTAACCAGCTTGTAGTTCAGCAGAGCAAAGAACGGAGTGGTAATGAAGGATGCAATCATGGCAAACCGCAGCATGGTGGCAACGTTACCGGAGAACAGGTAAACAATAACCAGACCAATGACGGAGGTTACGGTAGTCCAAATTGGCAGTGCCCATTTGGACGTTTCCTTTTTGCCAAGTAACAGCCGCAGGGCTTCCGTGTTGGCTCTGGAGTAACCATCAATAACCGTCAGAACCGTACCAAAGATGCAAAGGAATGCAATGAAGGTAATCAGCAATCTGGACCAGCTGCCAAATACCGACGCGTACATATTAACAAACTGTGCAATGTAGGCGGCGGATGCGCTGAGGACTTCCTCGCCGGAACCAAATTGGATTAACGCGCCAAGGGCGCAGAAAATCAGCGCCAAAACTGCGGTGCCGATGTAACCAACGTTGAAGTCAAAGGTGGCGTCTTCCACAGACAGATCTTTAACCTGCTTCCGTTTTTCCACCTGCCACATGGAGTTGATGGCGGAAATTTCAATTGGGCAAGGCATCCAGCCCATTAAGGAAACAATGAACGGCAGGGCCGCCAGATGCCAAGGGGATGGAGCTTCAAAGTTCGGGGCATATTCCCGGTGTTTGAAGAGCGCCAGCACAACTGCCAACACCGTGGCAATGGTCAGTGCCGTCATAACCCACTTGGACAGCGTGTCCAGGAACTTGTAGCCGCCAATCAGCAACATGGCCCAGATGATAACAATAATGATGGTGGTCAGCTGGGAAATGGTCAGCCCAAACCCGGTCGGCGAGATATTGTACAGAATTGCTGCACACAAAATACCCACCCCGGCGGTATTGACCAGCGCAGAGAACACGTTCAATACAAAGAAAATGGCAAGCCAAACTTTACCTTTTTCTGCGTACCCCTCTATCAGGCTCTTGCCGCTTTCCATGGTGTACTGCGATCCAAACCGGAAAAACGGGTACTTAAACACGTTAATCAGCACAATGACCAAGGCCAGCTGCCATCCGTAAATGGCGCCTGCCTGCGTGGAGGAAACAATGTGGGACCCGCCAACTGCAGCAGATGCCATCAGGATTCCCGGCCCAAGGGCCTTCATTTTGCTTTTCCAAGTAGATTGTTTTGTTGCTACTTCCTCTGACATAACAACCCCTCCTAAATCAATATGAACCTATTTTAGGAGGATGAATTGGAATAGCAAGGGAATCTTGGAATTTGCACAAATTTTCTTTGGCGATGCAGTGGTGTTGCGGTCAAAACGGCATTTTTGGGGGCGATGTAGGGGTTTACGCTGCCGGGAAAGTCAAAACTGCGGCTATAACTCCAACAATAAAAATGATAGCAGCCACCCACTTTGGAATCGGCGTTACATTCTTACTGAAGAGATCCTCCAGCAACGGGTTAATCAAGATGCCGGTTACTAAAAACAGAACGCCGCTTGCTATAGCATTAGATACAAAGCAGGTTACAGCCAGTAACACCGTTGCCACAGACAGAATCCAGAAGATGACAGCGTAAATAATGTCTCCCACTGATTTTGTGCCTGTATGATTGGCCTTTCTGGCTGCTTTTGCTGCAGCACGTTCTTCTTTTTCTGCAGATTCCCGCTCTGCCTTTTCGGCAGCACGCTGTTCATCTGTGTCTTTTAAATATTGCAAATAATCTTCATCAGATAAATCCTTTTGCTCCTCTGTTCTATAAACAGGAGGAAGCGCATAAACGGGCTTATCCTCAATGGCCAACTGCAATTTCTTCTGTGCTTCCGTAATCTGGTTTTCCAAATTCTTTACAGAGGCTTCCTGTTCCGGTAAAAGGAAGGTCTCCGGAACAGGTGTTGTGGAAAGCCTGTTTAACAAACCAATCATGGTTTGTGCGTCATTCTGGGCTTGGAAGAACTCCTTACTTGACTGGTCCACCGGTGCAGAAATTAACGCTACTTCTGATGTAAATCCGTCCAGGGTTACCAGTACCCCTAAATGGTTGCAGGTTGGAATTTGGTTGGTTTCACTGGTTGTAATGTGCTCTTTTTTCCCAAGCCCTACACCGCCAACAACGGCGCCGGCTGGCCCTAAGAGAACTCCTCCTACAACTGCCCCACCAAGAGAGCCATGCTTTTTGGTCTTTCCTTTTTCTGTTGTTACCGTGCGGTAACCATCCAGCTGATTTATTTCTGCGCCTTTAATACTGGTAAAGTAGAAATCAGACCCGTTTACTTTAATTTTTCCCTCTGTCTGATTTACTAACAAATTTCCAGAAGCATAGACTTGCCATCTGGACCTGGCAATTCTTTGAATTTCATTGACCCGTGCCTGACAGAGTTGTTCGCCCTGTCTGCGAATTGCGTTAATTCTGTCTTCATAGGCGCGGTCCATATTTTTGTGAAGATTAGTAATTACCTTTTCACGATATCTGGAGTCATTCACAAATTTGGTTAGTTCTTTTTCGGGGTTCATAGATGGCACATCCTTTCATTTATTTTTCATTTATCCTATTTGCTCTGTTTCGGAGATACTCCTGCAAGCCCGGATCAGTGCAGAACACATAGCACCCTTTCATACCTCTGGTCATCAGGGTTCGATACGTGTTTTTAATAATCAGGTATTAAAAATCTGATTTTTTATTTTGAAACAAGTCCTTTATTGTCTTCTGGTCCACATTTAATTTAGACATACATTTCCTCCAAGATTTTGATTATTCTTTGTAAGAAATCAACATCATACTTTGACCAGCCAATTGACCAATGAGTTAGATACCTCCAGTATGAAAAAAGATAGTTCCCGACAACTTGCCTTTCTGCGTGTTCAAGTACATAAAGTGTATTACGCTTTTTCTGCCGTTCACTATGTGCTTCTTTAAGATTTAAACCGCAATTTTGCAAGAATGCATCATAACTGTTACCACAGTCCATTTCATATCCGAGGCTCCACATAGTTTCGGAAAAATCCTCCCAATACTCAATATTGGGTTCATTTAGATATTTATCAAATATACCGTTGCAATACTTCATAAGATTATCCGGCAACGCTAACTGCGTTCTCCTTTACCTCTTCAATTACAGCCAAGATTTCACCACGCGTTTTTGCATCAAAGAGTTTAATAAAGCCTACAGGTTTATCAAACGGTGGCTTTTGCAAATCAGTCAGGTTTTCCATATATCCATTCTGTTCTATATGGTTGATGATCTTGTTTACAAAGGAAATCTGTCTCTGATTTAAAGACTGGTCATTGATAAATTTGGAGAAAGCCTGCATCGCCGCTTCATGATCCATTTTAGCAATTTTGCGAACTAATAAGCCAAATGGCGTATCTCCGAATTCTCTTTGGTAATCTTCCTTGCTTCCCAGTTCACTAGTCAGCACACGTTCCAATTCCTGATAATCTCCCTTGGAAAGCTTAATGTTGTGCGTAAGCTTATGGATTGCCATAGAATTTCCGTGTTCTCCTATGTATCGATTTACCTTCTCCCGGTAATCTTCAAAATCATAGGCCGGGTCTAAACCAACGCCTTCTGTTTGTCCAGTTATCGGATCCATCAGACGTGTGTGTATTGGTTTGCCGGGATTCTTATCAAGGAATTTTATCAATTCACGAAGTTCTACGCGGACTTTTTCAAAAAGCAAGACATCATTTGCTGTCCAGAATTCATCCGTCCCTATTTCTTTAATAACAGGCAATTTCTTCTTTATCTGAGGAATAGTAACTTTCTTTTCCAAAGCAGTTGCAATATCACAAAGCTGTTTTTTGGCGAACTTAAAAGACGGCGTTTGCTCCATAGAAGAAAGAATTAATCCGTACATAAAATTGTCAAATCTTTTGGCGAGCTCATCATCGTCTTGTAGCCGCACAAGCGGAGCAATATGTTGCAGCAGTTCTCCCTTATCGCCTTCACTGATAACGTCAAACGCTGATTCTTTCTTGAATTTTTCAACATATTGCATTTTTAGTTTTACAGAAATCAAGGCCGGATTAAGTTCCACCACTTGTGAATGACAGCCTTTTACTAATTCAGACCTCCAGCTTTGATAGGACTCTTCTGCATACGTTGCTTCCTGCAAAAGAGAAATTATTTTTACTTGCTTGCCGAAAATACTTTCGCTCAGTGTCTTTGTTTCTTTTGATTCAAAGCCTTCTTTATGTTCTCTGAAATACTCAAAGTTTCCACAGTAGTCAAAAATCAGGAAACGTTTTTTGTCTGTATATTCTCCATCCATTTGATCAAGACAAGTCAGGCCTTTACAGAGACGGGTTCCTCTACCAATCATCTGCCAAAACTTAGACTTTGATCTTACCTTTTTAAAGAAAACCAAGTTTACACACTGTGGAACATCAATACCGGTATCCATCATGTCAACAGATACCGCAATATAAGGAGGCTTATCTTCTATCTTAAAATCATCAATGATTGTCTGCGCGTAAGCATCATCACAAACAATTCGTTGTGCAAAAACGCCTTTATATTGAGGATACAGCTTATTAAACCGTTCCAATATAAATTCTGCATGATGTTTGTTTTGCGCAAAAATAATTGTTTTCCCAAGACGGTCTCCGCCAGCCACATGGATACCCCGGTCCATCAGGTCTTGAAGCACCGTATCAACTGTAACCTCATTAAAAATAAACTTATTCATTTCTTTGGATGGAATAAAATCCGGCAGGAAACCATCTTCTACAAAGTCTTCCTCGTAGCGTTCTTTATCCTCCGGAGAAAGGTCATCATAAGTAATACCCTCATCCAAAAACTTTGTCTGCACTTCATAGTTATAGTACGGCACAAGAACATGATCCTGATAAACGGCAGTCTCATAGTCGTATGCATAAGTCGGCACGCCATGTTCCATTTCAAAGAAATCATACGTATTCCGGTCAACATCGGTTTTTGGGGTAGCGGTTAAGCCAACCATAATTGCATCAAAGTATTCAAAAATAGCCCGGTACTTTTTGAAAATACTTCTGTGACTTTCGTCAATAATAATCAGGTCAAAATGGGCCGGAGTAAATAATCGAACGCCGTCTTTGCTCTTCGTGTCATCAATGGCATTCAATATAGTGGGGTATGTTGAAAAGACAATGCGCGCATTACGATCATCTTTGTTCGTGCAAAGATTGCACAAAGACATATCCGGAAGATAATTCTTAAAGTCATCCTTTGCCTGCTTTACCAGCGCAGTACGGTCTGCCAAGAACAGGATATTGGTGACATATTTCCCTCTGCTAAGTACATCTGTCAGGCTGGACGCCGTTCGTGTTTTTCCGGTGCCCGTTGCCATAACAAGGAGGTGCTTGCGAAAACCCTGTTCCACTTGCTCGCAGACAGCACGAATTGCTTCTTTCTGGTAATAACGATCTGTAATTTTATCGTCGATTTCAATTGTCATTAAATCGGTCTTTTCTGATCGACGGTTCATTAATTTTTGCAAGTCTTCTTTGCTGAAAAGCCCGCTAACCGGACGTTGTGGCGCAGAAAGGTCATCCCAAAAATAGGTTTCAAAACCATTAGTGGTAAACATCATCGGTCTGCGTCCAAACTTGCGTTCTAAACAGTCTGCATATAAAACAGCCTGTTTTCGGCCAATATTGGG
>CAVFBE010000080.1:0-10481 GCA_963620745.1 Muribaculaceae bacterium
GAGATGACGTATGGACTTTTTATTTATGAAAAATGTTCAAGTTGATTTTACAATCAGCCCATTTATCAAAGCGTTTTCTAATTGCAAGAAAGTCCTTCCCCGGCGGATTTTTCCGCGTCCAGGGAAGGACTTTGGTTTGCGCGTATACTTTTTAAGGACCTTTTAAGAACCTTTTGCAAAAGCCTTTGCTGCAACCTTATAAAGATACTTCTGTAAGTTTCTGTAACGTCTGAAGACTTAGCCGCAGGAGACTTGGTTGCAAGAAGCTTGGCCGCAGTAGACTTAGCTGCAAGAGGTCCAACCGCGTGGAGTTTAGTCACTGGAAGTTCTGGTGTACTCCACAATCTGGCAGTTCAGGTCGGATTCGTTGAACGCTTTCAGCGTTCGGGTGGTCCAATCGGAAGGGTTGATTTCCGGGAAAAAGGTGTCGGCGCCGGGGAAGTTGGCGTCTACCTGCGTTAAATACATTTTGTCAGCGTAAGGATAAAACCAGTTGTAAATGTGGCCGCCGCCGATGACGAAGACTTCGTCTTCGGAATCCCCGTAGCGATCCAGGACAGCTTCCGGACTGCCAAAAGCAAGGATGTCATCCGGCAGAGCCGCCGGGTTATGGCTGATGACAACATGGGTCCGGTTGGGAAGGCGTCTGCCGTGAAAGCTGTCAAAGGTTTTACGACCCATAATAATAGTATGGCCGGTGGTGGTTTCTTTAAAGAAGCGCATATCTGTCGGCAGATGCCAGAGCAAAGCGCCACCCTGTCCAATTTCATTACCCGCGCCAACCGCAGCAATTAATGTAATCATCTATCCTGAATCTCCTTATGGAAGTTTTACTGTGCTCTAAGGTCACTGTGCAATGGGGAACGCTATTTTTCCCATGTGCTGGTAGTTTTCAATTTTAATGTCCTTCAGGTCAGCGGACGAGTCAATCTGGAAAAAGTCGGTTACTTCCGGATTAATCCACAGCGTTGGCGCCGGGTAATCTCCGTCTTCCGTAAAGCGGCGGATCTGCTCACGGATGCCATCCACCTGATTGACGTAAATGTGGGCATCTTTAATACTCCAGTCCAGGGTGCCCGGTTGCAGGCCGGTGCAGTGGGCAATCAGACACAGCAGGGTTGCGTACTGGGTCACGTTGAATGGGAGACCAAGCGGAACGTCACAGCTGCGCTGATGTACAAAGACGTTCAGCTTGCCATCCGTTACGTCCCATTCACTGGACCAGACGCAACTGGGCAGTACGGCCGTAGGAATGTAGTCATCCTGCCAAAGGCTCATGACCATCCGCCGGTCCGTTGGATTATTCTGAATGGTATCCAGCAAATGCTGGGTTAATTGGAATTTCTTTACGATGTAGCCATACGCAGTGCCGATGGTATGCGCCCATTCCGGACCGAACTGCCGTACCACCTGCTGTTTCTGCAGGCCACCTGCACCGTCCGGTACCATCTGCGTTGCAGTCCAGCTGCCATCTTCGGCAATTTCCCATTCGTCCCAGATGTGCACGTTGCGTTCCTGCAGCCAGCGCACATCGTTGGACTGGGCCTGATAAATCCACAGCATTTCCAGAATGGCCTGCCGGAAGAAGAGCTGCTTGGTGGTCAGCACCGGAAACTCTTCCCCTACATTCAGTTGAAAATGATGGGAAGGCACCTTAATAGTGTTGACTCCGGTACGGTTTTCCACTTCCGTTCCTTCCGACAAAATACGCTGACAAAGCGCAATATATTCTTTATCCCACTGAGACATGGCAACCTCTCAATCGTTAACGGCCTGTGCTGGGCGGACCACTATGGCTTCTTTTGCTAGTGGCCTGCGCTGGGTGGCAGGCGGCTATAGTTTTATTCGTTTATGACTTGTACTTGGCAAACCTTCATGGCTTCCAGGGCATTGTGATGCGTTTCCGGGCTGACGCCTGCACAGCAGGAAGCGTCCACCAGCAGCGGCACTTCCGGCAGGAACGCCTTAGCAATCATGACATTGGAAATGACGCAGATGTCAGTGCACAGGCCAACAAATTCAATGCTGTCAATCGGCGTTTCATCGTTTAGCTCTGACAGCAGGAGGCCCAGTTCGTCCGAGCCGAAGGTCAGCTTATCAATGACAATGTCACCCATATACGGTTGCAATTCGTCCCGGATTTGCCAGCCGTCGGACTGGTACAGGCAGTGCGGCACCGGCAAATTCCGGCCCTCCTGGGTGCTTAGATAATCATCAAAATGCGTGTCTCTGGTAAAAATGACCGTACCGTCAAAATCCTTCAGCTTCTGCTCCACCTTCGGCACAATGGCCTGGGCCTCCGCCGTACCAAGTGCACCGTCAATGAAGTCATTCTGCATATCTACAACTATCAAAACCTTCATACCTGTGTCCTCCTTTTCCTGGCGAGTCAGTATTTTTCTGTGCTTATGCTTAATCTATTCCAAGGGTTTCCGGATCCACCAGCGAGGCAGCCATTACCGCCTTAATAGTGTGCATCCGGTTCTCCGCTTCGTCAAAAACAATGGAAGCCGGGCTTTCAAAGACTTCGTCTGTGACTTCCATTGCGTCTCTGCCGAAGCGTTCGCCCATTTCCTTGCCAACCGCAGTGTTATGGTCATGGTAGGCCGGCAGGCAGTGCATGAACTTGCACTGCGGCCCGGCATTTTCCATGAGGCTGCGGTTGACCTGGTAAGGAGCTAAATCACAGATACGCTCTTCCCATACTTCCACCGGTTCTCCCATGGAAACCCAGACGTCTGTATAAATGATGTCTGCCCCTTTAGTGGCTTTCATCGGGTCTTCCTCTAATGTAATAGTGGCACCGGTCTCCTTTGCAATGGCCCGGCATTCCTCTACCAATGCGGCATCCGGGAAATATTTTTCCGGTGCGCATGCGGTAAAGTGCAGGCCCATTTTGGCACAGCCCACCATTAAGGAGTTGCCCATGTTGTATCTGGCATCTCCCATATAAACAAAATTTAATCCTTCCAGCTTGCCAAAATGCTCCCGGATGGTCAGGAAATCGGCCAGGATCTGCGTTGGATGAAATTCATTGGTCAGGCCGTTCCAGACCGGCACTTTGGAATACCGGGCCATAGTTTCCACTATCTCCTGAGCATATCCGCGGTATTCAATGCCTTCGAACATACCGGCCAGCACCCGGAC
Source organism: Muribaculaceae bacterium (assembly GCA_963620745.1). Classification (GTDB taxonomy): domain Bacteria; phylum Bacillota; class Clostridia; order Oscillospirales; family Acutalibacteraceae; genus RUG420. The sequence continues at coordinate 3,148 of CAVFBE010000080.1, forward strand.
CGTGTCCGCAATGCTTTCCTTTTTGCCAATTTGGGAATCCTTCGGATTTAAATAAGTGGAGCCCATGCCAAGGTCATGTGCCGCCACTTCAAAGGAGCAGCGGGTCCGTGTGCTGGTCTTTTCAAAAATCAGCGCTACATTTTTTCCCTTACAATAATCATGGGCAATACCTGCTTTTTTCTTGGCTTTTAAATCTGCAGCCAGCCGCAGATAGTAATCAATTTCAGCCGGGGTAAAATCCAGCAATTTTAAAAAGTCAGTCCCCTGTAAACTCATCCTGAAACCTCTCCTCAAAAAACGTTTTTCAACGGGTTCAAATAATGCATAAATGGTACAACAACGCGGCTTCTTAGTCAATAGAATGGCTCTCTCCGGGTTGCTTGACAGCTGTCCAACATTTTGCACAAAAAGCCATTCTGCTTTTTGGCTTTTAGACACTTGTCAAGTGTCTAAGTTTGTGGTACCGTTAAGGCTATCAAAAAGTGAGTTTTATCTCATATCACTGGGGGATTTTTTATGAAGTATGATTTATCCAAAAAGCCAAATCGCGGCGTATGCAACACCTTAAACATTTTCTACACAACCATGATGGGCCTGCTGCAAAAGAAACCCTTTGAAAAAATTACCGTCAACGAAGTCTGCCGCGAAGCCAATTTCCCCCGCGCCACCTTCTACAATTACTTTGATGACAAATATGACCTCTTGGAATACTGCTGGTCTGTTCTGTCAGAGCAGTTCCAGGTAGACAACCTGAATAAGCCGAATGATATTACCGTGGACACCGTGCTGGATCGCATTTACGACTACTTAACCGTAGAAGGCGAAAACATCAGCCGCATCATGGTCTACAATAAGGAAGACGGCTACATGCAGACCAGCCTCTTCAATTACATCAAGCGCAGTGTCTTTGAAATGTGCAAGGCAACGGAACAGCGCGTTACCTTTGCCATCCCAAAGACCCTGGTTGCCGAACACTACAGCAACACCCTCATGCTCATCTTCAAATGGTGGTTCATGGAAGGCCACCCGCTTACCCGCACGGAAGTCCACAACCTTCTGGACCGCCTCCTTTACGGCAAGCTGTTCTAACACTTTGCCGCAACCTACTCTGGCACTTTGCGGTAAGCCACTCTAATAAAAAGACAAGAGGTCCGTTTTTGCGAACCTCTTCTTTTTCTTTTATTTGACCTTTTATTCCGACTCTCCGTCATTTATGGAAGAAACGTTGTTAATACTCATAATTGCCTGCCACTATCGCGTGTTTTTCACCGTTTGGCAAAATTATGTCAGCCGTGCAGTTTGCAGGAATTGTAATTTGATAAGTATATTTATTGTTTTCCTTTTTCCAGCCTGACTCAACCTCGCCGAAAATACTTTTATATTTTGCATTAGCAAAGGTAAAATGGCCACCGGGCATAGGCTTAATTACAAAATGATTTTCGCCGTCCACATTTATGCCGCACATGGAGGAAAACAGCCATTCGCAAACAGCGCCCTTGGAATAGTGATTCAGCGATGCTATACCGCCTTGAGCCTCGGTGCCTTCCCATGATTCCCAAATGGTTGTAGCACCCATTTTTGTCATAAAGAGCCAACCCGGCATTTCTTCATTTTCAAGAAGTTTGTACGCATAATCAATGTTGATATCTGCAAGAACATCAAGAATAAGTGGTGTTGACAAAAAGCCTGTACCAAGCCTCCAGCCGTAATTTTCAAGTGCTTTGATAAGTCTTTTCTTCGCATATTCCGTTTGTGTATCATTCAAAAGATGAAATGCAAGCGGGCGGACAAGTTTAGCCTGCCTGTCGGTATCAAGTGTGTACTTTTTTGTGTCAACAAGCTTTGAGTAACCCATTCTTGCCTTGTCGGCAAGTTTTTGATAATGCTTTTTGTCCTCCTCTTTTCCAATTGCTTTTGCAATATCAGTCATACATTCAAGCAGATAAACAAGGTACGCTGTTGTTTCCTCGGGATGAGGTGAAATAAAGTCGGATACGGCAAACGCTTTCACATCTGTCGGCTCTGCCCATTCACCGTAGGACTGACCGAAATTTGAAATAGAACCTGCATATTTCAACCCTACCCCTGTGGGCGATGCAGTTGGATAAAATTTGCCAAGGGTAGAAATTTTATATTCAGCATATTTCTTCATGTTTGGATAAAAGCGTGCAAGAACAGATTGATCGTTATACTTTTTATAAAGCCTGTAGGGAATGAGCACACCTGCATCACTCCAACCGGGCGAGCCATCCATAACGTTCATATAAAAATCGACTCCGCCCTTTGGTGCAATCTGCCTGAAGCAACCATTTTTCCTTTGTTCATCACATAAATCACGCTCAAATTTTTCTGCAAAAGTAAAGTAATCAAAAAGATAACTTGCAGAATTGATAAAAATCTGAGCGTCACCAGTCCAGCCATGCCTCTCTCTTGTGGGACAGTCGGTAGGTAAGTCTGTGCTATTAGATTTTGTTGACCATTTTGTAGCATCTACAAATTTGTTTAAGAGCTTGTTTGACGAGTTGAAAAAGCCGGTTTCTTCCATATCAGAATAAACTGCAATCGCCGTGAAATCATCGGCAGATACATCAATATCCGTGTCAATTTCCAGATAAGTAAAACCGAAAATTGCAAAATTCGGCTTATATTCATTTACTCCGTCTTTGCAAATGTATTCTATTTTTTGAAGAGGAGTGGTAATTTTTTTATTGGAGCACTGAATATTTTTTAGCGACAATTCGCCTTTCTCATCAAGCATTTCACCAAATCGCAGAGTAATTTTTTGTCCCTTCCCTGCATTGACTTTAAACGAAACATATCCTGCCAGGTTCTGATTGAAGTTTATCAGCTTTTTACCACTTGGTGTCGTTGTCATTTCACCCTTAAAGGTTTCTTTTTCAGCAATAGGAACATTGTTTGACGCAGTCGGTGTAACATTATGGCTTGTAAGTTTCGCTTTACCGAAATAACTCGGCATTTTATTTGCATCAACAAATTCACCATCCTTATTGTCGGCAAAACTGACAGCTCCGTCGTTCGACCAAAGCCAGCTTTCATCTGTAATTATCGTGTCACCCTGCCCGTTTTGGTATGTAATTTCAAGCCGGGCAAAGATTTTGGTTTCCGTTCCGTATTGATTTTTAAGTCCCCAAGCACCGCATGACCCACGGTACCAGCCATCTGCAAGGTCAATGCTTATCACATTATTCTCTTTCATAAGCAGCGTTACATCATAGGTTTGATATTGCACACGTTTTTTGTAATCCGTAACACCAGGAGCAAGCGGCATCGACACCTTTTCCCCGTTGATATAGGCCGAATAAACACCACAGGCAGTAGCGTAAAGTCTTGCAGATTTAACTTTTTCTTTTGCCTTAAATTCTTTTTTGAAGCAATCAACAGGATAGCGTTTCTTTTTATCAACCGTGTAATTCCCTGTTATCCACTTTGCTTTAAAATCAGCTTTTCTTTTCAGTCCGATTTCGAAAAATGCTTTCTCGCTGAAATCATCTTCTTTTCCGTTTTCATCCCACAATTTAACTTGCCAATAAACTCTTTCTCTTGAAAGCAGATTAAGAGGATACGTAAATTGCATAGAGTTTGACGGGGTTTTTCCGCTGTCAAAAATCAAATTGCCGTCAGTATCAAAAGCGTTGATTTGAAAAGCAGTTTGAGTTATTCCGTTTTCACAGTTCCACATAAGCCTTGGATTTTCAATATCAATACCGATCGGATTTGTCAGGTATTCTGTTTTTAAGTTAATTGCTTTCATTTTCGTTTCCCGTTTCTTTCCTTGCTTTAATTTCAGCCTGTTCCTTGTCAATCTGTTTTTCAACATTAATGAACGCAAGAATTACGATAAGGATAATTGCCGTTATGGTTTCAAGACCGACAAAAGAGAACGTAATTGCATTTTGGGTGGCGGTGCTCTGAACTGCCGCTACGGTTTCACCATCAACAAGCGACGGTGCAATATATCCGCTTTTTGAAAGAAGTCCGTTGAAAAGACCCGTGACAATACCCACGCTGGTTACGGCAATAATGTTGTAAACAGACATGGCAATGCCGTCGCATCTGAAATGATGCTTCCATTCCAAATGGTCAAGCACATCGGCAAAAAGAGCCATAAATACATATGAACAAGGAAGTCCGCCGATATTTTTGATGAACTGACCCACAAGCACAACCACCATATTTGTTGGGCAAATCCAGCAAATTGCACTGCCCAGCGAATAAAGCACAAAGCCTGCCAAGGTCAAATTCCGTTTACCGAATTTCTTAGCAAGCGGCCATACAAAGATGATGCCGAGCCCCATAGGGATACCGCCGATAACGGAAAGCATTGTTTGAGTTTTGCCGTCATTGTATGTACCCAAAACATAATTGCAAAAATAAACAAGACCGAGATTTTTAAACTGTGCACCAACCGTATAAATCAAGAAATAAAGTAAAATGAGTACCATATATTTATCGGTGAAAATTGCTTTGAGCAAATTCTTATACGGTATTTTTTCTTCCTGTGGCTTGTCAATATCTTCAAGTGTTACACGCTCTTTTGTGAAATAATATTCCATCAAAGTCAGCGGCAAAGCAAGGCAGGAAAGGATGCTCATGGTCACGATCCACTTTGATTTGTCAACACCAAGCTGCGGCATAATGAGCATAGGGAAAACCAGTGCAACGATAATACCACTCATCATAATGGTTGAAATTTGATTAAATACGGAAAGTCCGCCTCTTTGCTCCGTATTTCTTGTTGACAAAGGAACCATGAGGTTATGGCTCATGTTGTAAATTGTGTAAGCAAACGAATAGAACAGATTATAGGAAAGCATGACCCAAACAATCTGCACTGTTTGGTTGCCCTGCGGTACAACAAAGAGCAAAATACCGCTGATCAAAAGCAACGGCGCAGAAAGCAAAATCCACGGTCTTGCCTTGCCTTGTGTCGTTTTTGTATGGTCGATAATATATCCCATTATTACATTTGTAATTGCGTCGATTATTTTTGAAATAATAGGGAATACGGTTAAAAATGCACCGCCCCAAACAGTTGTCAGGTTAAGCACATCTGTGTAGTAAACATTAAGATATGTTGTAAGAACTGCATTCAGCAAAAGTGCGCCAGACGGACCAAGTAAATAACCAAGCCATTTTTCACTTGCCTTTACATCGTCACTTTTCACTCTGCTGTTTAAAAGCGGTGAACTTAATTTTTTTGTCATAATTTTTACCCCTTTAAAAGAATTATGTTCGCCTTGACTTTTTCCTTTGGCTCAAGTACGCTTTAATTATACCGACACCGTGTTGTCTTAACAATCATCAGTTTGTATAATAGCGGCTATAAAGGCGACACAATTCATATAATATGGTGGGATAATATGAATACGAAAAATAATCAACGAACCAGGCTTTCAAAATTGCTTTTCAAAAATGCACTTATGGACTTGCTAAAAGAAAAAGGCTCAGTCACAAAAATCTCCGTAAGAGAGCTTTGTGACCAAGCTGAGCTGAATCGATCCACCTTTTATGCTCATTATAACGAGCCAAAGGACTTGCTTTATGAAATTGAAACAGAGCTACTTGACGCAACAGAAGAACATTTGAAAAAAATCGGCAAAGAAAATGACGCAGGGGCGCAGAAATACATTCTGTCTTTTTTGCAATATATCAGGCAAAATGATAAGCAATTCCGAACGCTTTTGATTGACTCTGCCGATCCGGAATTCCGAGCTCGCTTTATGCAGCAGTCAATTATTCAGTTCGTTGATAACCTTAGAATTGAACTCCCTAAAGAGCTTGAACAGTATATCTTCTCATATATACTTAATGGCAGTACCGGAATTATTATTCAGTGGATACGCTCCGACTACGCAGTAAACGAAAAAGAAATTGTCAACCTTCTGTTTTCCATCAATCAAAATGCACTTGTCAATCTTGTTTTGGCATAACAAGGAATAACAGGAAACGGGACCAGTGGATCATTCCTGTTCGGAAGTGCTGTCCACATGGTGCGGCGGCTCCTTGGGCGTAAGATGTCTTGGCTTGGGCAAATCCCAGTGGAAGGTGGCAGCCAACAACCGCAGTGCCACAACCGTAAAGAAGCAAAGCACCATGCACCAGATATCCGGCAAATGGCCCCAGGTCAGGCCGTAAATTAAAGCACCAAAAATGGTGGCCATAGCATAAAAGTGGTTTACAAAAATATCCGGGATTTCCCCTGCAAAGACATCCCGCAGAACGGAGCCCCCACACCCGGTAATAACACCCATAAAAATCATCAAATATAAGGAATGCCCTGCATAAGCATATTCGTGGCCTATTTTGGCTCCGGTGACGGTAAATGCGGCAAGGCCAAGAGTATCAAAAATCAGGATGACATCTTCCCAAGTGCGCATGTGGCGCATGGCAAACTTCCGGATAAAAGATAAAAAGCAAAGGAAAGAAGTAACCAGCGCCAGGATGGAATACAACGGCGTCTGGAATATGGTGGGCGGGTTAACGCCAATCAGCACGTCACGGATGGCACCGCCACCCGTGGCGGTAACCAGCCCCAGAATGCAGACGCCGAACAAGTCCATGTCCTTGCGCATTCCGGTCACCGCACCGGAGATGGCAAAGGCCACGGTCCCGATAATATTAATTATTAAAGTCACGGTATCTACCATAGCTGTGCTCCTTCAAACATGAGGTTTCAAATATGATTTCCAAACAATTATAAAGCGTAAAAAATCCGCAAGAAAGAGCTTGAAATTCCAACCGCTTTCTTATATAATTATCAAGCGCGCTAAATCGGGGTGTGGCGAAGTTTGGTATCGCGCTTGCTTCGGGAGCAAGAGGCCTCGGGTTCGAATCCCGACACTCCGACCATGAAAAAAGGCTTACAGACACGTAGTTATACGGTTTGTAAGCCTTTCTTTTTTATCTTCCACAAGAAAAATCTTAAACGAAAAGTGCCAAAAATAACCGTTTTTACGGCACCTTGTACATGCTTTTGTGCAGGCTTTTGTGCATGCTTTTGTGCATGCGAATAAAAACCTGCAAGCTACAAATTCGTATCTTGCAGTTTTTTCATATTTATTAGCTGTGTGGCAAACTTGGTACTGCCAGTCTGGTTTGCCAAACGAATTCCGTTTCCGTGTGGCAAATAAAGCATCAGCTCCCAGTTTGCCACAATAATCAATGTCCGACAATCAGCGTCCAGCTATTCCAGCCTTTCCCGTGTGGCAAACTTGCCACCTACACTCTGGTTTGCCACACAAATTCCACTTCCGTGTGGCTGTAGTGGTCAAGCTTTTTTGTAACACCACTGCCTAATTAATTTACTCCAAACC
>CAVFBE010000081.1:0-8587 GCA_963620745.1 Muribaculaceae bacterium
ACATTGCCGCCCGTCAGGATATCTCTTTAAAGTACCTGGAGAAAATTCTGCCCATTTTAACCAAGAACAAGCTGATCGAAGGCGTTCACGGAAAGGGCGGCGGGTACAAGCTGACACGCTTCCCGTATCAGTACAAGGTAGGGGAAATTCTCCGCCTGACCGAAGGAGACCTTTCTCCGGTTCCCTGTTTAAGCTGTAATGCGGAGGAATGTCCAAAGGAAGCAGACTGCCGGACCCGTCCCATGTGGGAAAAGCTGGATACGCTGATTAATGATTATCTGGACAGCGTTACCTTAGATGATTTAATTCAGGAAGGTGCCTTTTACCTGGACACTTTATAAGCGTTTGTCAAAAAAGAATACTGTTATTTAAGAGCACGCAGATACGGCATCTGCGTGCTCTTTTTTTGCGGCTTTTTCTGCCCTTGGTGGCAGAGAATTTCCCTTCGCTTTTTTGGTTAGCTTGTCCATTGCCAGTCTGTACGGAATAAGGGACAATGAAAACAGCATTTGTCCTACTTTTTAACAAGGAGGAAACGGGAGTTATGACATTAACCAAAAAGCAGGAGCGGGAGAAGCGCTGGGAAGAGAAACAGTACCGGAAACTGCGTGCTACTGCGGAAAAGGAAAGGCGTAAAGGATATTTACTTGTCATCCTTGGCCTAATCCTTCTGGTGGATATTCTGGACAATTTAACCACCAGCATGTCGGGAAACATGACATCCTGCTTTATTACGGAGTTCTTTGTAAACGGGCAGGTCTTTGGCAGAAGCTACACCTATGAAGAGGGCCTGTCCCTGCACAATACCATCAGCATTCTGGGGTATGCGCTGTCTTTACTGTCGCCCTTTTACAAAGCACTGGCAGACAAGTTCGGCAGAAAACCACTTTTTGTATTTTCTACCTTTGGCATGGCCTTCGGTCTGTTGATTATTTATTTCTGCAAGAGTTATCCGGTGTTCCTGATTGGTAGCTTTACCACGTCCTTTTTCCTGGGGCATGACATTCAGATTCTGTATATTCTGGAAGAAGCTCCCAGCAATCGGCGGGCTACCATTTACAGCATAGTAAAAGGACTTGGCGGATTGTCGTCTATTCTGATTCCGATGATGCGTACCTCGCTGATGCACAATGACGCCACCCTTTGGCGAAACGTGTACCGGCTGCCCGGACTTTGCGGCTTGGGTATTATGCTGCTGGTCCTGATCTTCGGAAAAGACACCCATGTTTATGTGGATAAGCGGGTGCAGGAGTTGTCCATTCCTTATGAAGAGCGGCTGCAACGGCGCCAGGCCGAAAAGGACGCCGGAAAGGCCGAACACAAAAGCGGCGTCATTCCGGCCATGAAATATATTTTCCGGCACAAGGAACTGCGGGTTCTGATTTTAATCAAACTGTTGTTTGATGCGGCCATTGTTGCCATGACAAACTTTGAATCCATTATGCACAAGGCCGGTATGACCACCGCGGAAATTACCACAGCGGAGTTTTATTTCCCGGTTATTTACTGCGTGTCGGTTATGCTTTCCGGCGTGCTGGCAGACCACATCGGCCGGAAAAAGACTATTGTCCTTTTCGGCTCCATTTGCGCCGTTGCCTTCGTGTTCTTTATTGTCAGTACCAACAGCTTATGGCAACCGCGCCTGGTCGGCCTGTTCTATGGCCTGTATTTAGGCGGATACTGGATTGGCCGGGACTATATGGAAATTATTTCTACCGAAATGGTGCCGACGGGAATCCGAGCCTCCATTATTGGCGCAGAGGGACTGTTAGTTGGCGTTGGCATGGCCATTGGCTACATCTTCATTAACGTCGGCATTCTGTTCCTGCCAATCTGGTTGACCTGCCTGATTTTTGCCGTTCCGTGTGTTACTATTTCCACCATCCTGCTGTTCCTGAAAGTTAAGGAAACCAAGGGCGTGGATTATGAAGCAATTACTGATTTGGATGAATAGAATAGGAGAAAAACGGATGTCAAACGAACTGAAAGAAACAAAAAAAGCCGGGAAGGCACCGGCAGAAGTGGTAGCGGAAAAGAAGAACCACAAGAAATGGATTGCAGCATTAATTGCTTTATTGCTGGTAGCCCTGATTGGCGGCGGTGCAATGTATCTGCAGGACTTCTTTACGCCAAAGGACTATGAACTGCTAAGCGCGGAGGGCATAGATAAGGAAGAGGTCTTCCTGGTTGCCCACCGCGGATATCGTGCGGTAGCGCCGGAAAACACGCTTCCTGCCTTTGAACAGGCAGGGAAGGTCGGTTTCCGCGGCGCGGAATGTGACATTTATCGCACCGCCGACGGAGTCTGGGTCATCCAGCACGATTTTATTACCACCTGGATGATGGATTGCAACAAGAAGATTGAAAAGTCCACCTATGCAGAGCTGAAAGAGCATACCGTAAACAACGGTGTAAATATTGACCAGTATCCAGATTTGAAAATCTGTACCCTGGAAGAGTATCTGGCCTGCTGTAAAGAATATGATATGGTGCCGGTTATTGAATTGAAGAGCAAAAATAATTCGGAATATTATCAAGAAGTAGAAGATCTGGTCAAAGCCTCTGGGGTAGAGAAGGTTGTTTATATTTCCTTCTATGAAAACTGTCTGAAGGCCATGCGCTCCGTCAGCTCGGCAGACCTGTACTACCTGTGCAGTGAACTGAATGAAGATGCCATTAAAACAGCGCAAAGTATTTCCAATTGCGGCATTGACTTTGACGGGAACAACGAAGAAAACTATGACAACAATGCTGCAGTCATCAAAAAAGCACAGGAAGCAGGCCTTTCCATGGGTGCTTGGACCATTGACGACTTAGACACCATGCAAAAGCTGCTGGATTTAGGTGTTACCCTGATTACCACAGACAATATTACCTATGCAAAGTCCTAAAACTACTTGACTTGGAGTGAACTTCAACCAGTACAATAGGAATTGTGCAATCAAGATTGCAAACATTCCCCAGGAGGTACCCTTATATGCTTGGTAATTTTTCTTACTACAATCCGACAAAACTTTACTTCGGCCAGAACGCGCTGGAGTTTTTAAAGGCCGAACTGGAACAGTACGGCCCAAATGTTCAATTAAGCTACGGCGGCGGTTCCATTAAAAAGAACGGGATTTATGACGCCGTTCTGGCTGTGTTAAAAGACGCCGGAAAAAACGTGTTTGAAGATCCCGGTGTTATGCCGAATCCAACGGTGGAGAAGTTGTATGAGGGTTGCCAAATCGCCCGGGAAAACAAGGTGGATCTGATTCTGGCTGTGGGCGGTGGTTCCACTTGCGATTACGCCAAAGCGGTCTCGGTTTCCGCCTATTGCACGGAAGATCCGTGGGACAAGTATTTCCTGCGCATGGAAGACGTGGACAATCCCATCATTCCGGTGGGCTGTATTTTAACCATGGTGGGCACCGGCTCTGAAATGAACGGCGGCTCCGTTATTACCAACCACGCCTCCAAGCTGAAGATTGGACACGTGTTTGGTCCGAACGTGTTTCCGAAGTTCTCTATTCTGAATCCGGAATACACCTATACAGTGCCGCAGACCCAGATGGTGGCCGGTATTTATGATATCTTCAACCACATTACAGAGCAGTATTTTTCCGATACGGACGACAACACTTCCGACTACCTGATGGAAGGCCTGATGCGCTCTGTTATCTATTCTTCCCGTATTGCTGTCAAGAACCCACAGGACTACGAAGCACGCAGTAACATTATGTGGGACGCCACCTGGGCGTTGAATACGCTGGTGGCCAAGGGCAAGACTACGGACTGGATGGTACACATGATTGGCCAGTCCATTGGTGCTTATACCAACGCCACACACGGCATGACTTTGGCCGCTGTTTCCATGGCTTATTACCGCCACATTTGTCCATATGGTCTGCCGAAATTTGTTCGTTACGCACAGGCGGTCTGGGATGTTGACCCAACCGGCAAAACCGACGAACAGATTGCCGCTGAAGGCCTTTCCCGCATGGAAGCCTGGATGACCGAAATTGGCCTGGTCATGAACATCACGGACCTTGGCGTTACAGATGATATGTTGGAAGGCATTGCCGACGGCTCCTTCATCCTGGACGGCGGCTACAAGACGTTGACGCATGAAGAAATTGTACAGATTCTGAAGGAAAGCAAGTAAACAAATAAGCAAGTTAAAAGCACCTTATGTCGGCAGAGTATGCCTGACATGAGGTGCTTTTTTTAAAAACATATGCTTGCGTGTTGGATGAGTTTATGATACAAATAAGTTGAGGATAGGATGATACCTTTTAGTTGAATTGGAGCTTTTATCGGAATACTTATGGACCCAACCCACCGTTTTATGAAAAGGAGAATCACAATGAACAGAATATTAAAACTAGCGTGGTTGATATTAGCAATATCAATATTGGCAACATCTCTGATTATTCCTGCCGCCGCATATAAGTACGAAGTGAGAGACAATGGGGGCGGATCAATTAGAGGATATCAAAACGGTTCTGCTACATCCTATACATCAAATGTAAGTTATGCCGGTGCCTGGTCACATACAATTACAGTTGATGGGGGAAAGGGTAAAATCAAATATGGATATGATACGCATTATTTGAACGAAGATTATTGTAGCACGTATCATTCTAGTAAAGGCCATCAGGCTGCCATAAGTCACGGAAGCGGACAAGATGAGAAAGCATATTCCGCTAGCGCTGGTGCATGGACAAAAACTGTATTTGTAAAGCATGCCGCAAAACCTGTTTGGAAATTACTTTACTAAAATTGGGGGAGGGGAGGCTGGTATACCGGCCTCTCCGCCTTTTTTTTGAGGTATAACAGTTATGAAATATATCAAAATACTTATTTGTGTACTGCTGATATCTCTAGGTTTGGTTTTTCAGGGAGAAGAATATGAGTCGTACATTAATTCTCTGGGAGAAGCCATTTATCCCAGTCTTTATTTGCAATACGATGAAGTTGAGGTAAATGATTCGGAATCCATAATAAAGGACCTTGTTAAAGAATCAGAAAAATTCAATGTTGCACTGTTTTCAGAATGTAACGAAAGTAATTCAAAAACATGTAATAAGCACACTTTGTACCTGTCAAATGATGCCGTAAAAGAAAAACTCTATGACGATAACTATGTAAGAGAGGGTGCTTTTGGCAGTCTTCTGTCAGGTGACTTTTCTGTTTCCTATAAGTCTTTTGATGATTTGACGGATATTAAAAAAATATATTCATTTAATATTGTTGGTGCTGAGAAAGATGTTGACGAATTCGTAAATGCTGTTACAAAAAAATATAATTTCTTCTCGTATGCATCGCGCTCCAAAAGGATATCAAATCAAGAGTCAGAAGTATATTTTATATGGACGGTTATAGGAATAATTATTTTAAGCTTAACGATTTTTGAAATTGTTTCCAAGAAAAAAGAATTTTCTGTAAGATGGTGCTTTGGTGAGAGCAGAGGAAGGACCATAGCAACTAATATAGTGATGGATTTTATGGCCGTTATAGGACTTTATATTGTTCTTGGCAAACTGATCTCCTTTGTTACACCCTGCACATTTATGTATACAAAATCTTTCATGATTTTGACTGCTGTCTGTATTGTAAATTCTATTTTTTGGATGACATTGCTTTTTTCAGACATAAAAATTTCAATTAAGGGAAAAGAGATAAATAAAAGTTCTTTAGCTTTCGGTGTGATGACAAAAGTGTTCGTCATGTCTGTTGGTATGATTCTTTTGTCTGACTTTATGGTTTCGCTGACATCATTTACTTTCCTTTCTGACCAAAAGGATTTTTTTGAAGAAAATAAAAATTATAGCTATGTATCAGGCTTTTTGAGTGAGACTGATTCAGAAGGACTTACTTTGCCACAAAAAGAATTGAATTTTTACAGAAATGTTTTTAGTAAGGCCAATGCACGCATTCAGATAAAGTTAGAAGGAGACTTTGCATTCGGAAACAAAAGTATACTTTACTTTAATAAGAATGCGGAAAAGTACCTGCTTGAAAACTTAAAAATGGAAACATTCAGCCTGAAAGATGGAACGATTTATACTTTTATACCTGAGAAATACAAAACAGCGCTGACAGATACACAGATTGCTGATTTTAATAAAATGATAACATTTCTAATTGATTCTTCGGAGGGGCTGACTTACAACTATGAGACCATTTACTATCCGGAAAATATAAGATTAATAGCTATGAGTAATGGAGAAAGAAAGGCAACTAGTGAGCTTTATAAAGATCCGATTGTAGCTTTGAATACGACTGATGAGGGCCGAATAAAAAATGAAATAACAGGTGATGTAAACATAACAATTGCTAACAGCCACATTATGTATGATTTATCAAGGATAAATCTTGACGAAGAATTATCTGCACTTGGGTTTGATCCTTCTGTTGACTCGGTACTCAAAACAAACATTCTTGATGATTATAATTACAGGTACTCGTCAATATCACATGATTTTACCGTGGAACTTATAGAATCGTGTGTTGCTATTTTGTTGATGGTTATGATGCAATATATTTTCATAAAATCCGAAATGACCTACAAGGCAAAAGAATTTGCAATAAAGAGTAGTCTGGGGTATACAAAAGCAGAAAAATACTGGGGTGTAGTTTTAATTGAAATGATTACTCTGATAATTGCTTTAGCAGTGGGACTTGAATTCGGGAATTCCATACACACAGACTATAAATATGTCCTAACAGCGTTTGCCTTGATAACTGTAACTGACTTTATTTCAATTGCCTTTTTCGTTAATAAGGTTGAAAAAGCAAAAGTAGTAAGATTGATAAAGGGGGCAGCGCTATGATTAAGATTTCAAATTTAAATAAAGCATTTAACTCCAGACAATTATACAAAGGGCTTGATATGACAATAGAAGACGGGGACTTTGTAATTTTTAAAGGACCCAGTGGCTGTGGGAAGACAACCCTTCTGAACATGATAGGAGGGATTGAGGATGTTGACTCCGGCTCGGTGGTAATCAACGGTTATGATACATCCAAAAAGAGGGACAGACAAAAAATACTGAGTGAGGAGGTCGGCTTCCTGTTTCAAAATTTTGCTTTGGTTGAGGAAAAGACAGTAAAACAGAACCTTAGCTTTGTAAAGAAAAAATACAGACAAAATATTGAAATGAAAGACGCCCTTTCGTTCGTTGGTTTGTCAGAAGATGTTCTGAACAAAAAAGTTTATACGTTGTCAGGTGGTGAACAGCAGAGGGTTGCTATAGCAAGACTTATTATGAAAAAATGTAATATCATTCTTGCTGATGAACCAACTGGCTCGCTTGACAGAAAAAATGCAGATATGGTTTTTGATCTATTAAATGGTCTTAATGAAAAAGGAAAAACAATAGTTCTTGTAACTCATGATTCACAACTTTTCGGGAGAGGGAAGATTGAGTATGAAATTCAATAAAAAGAAAATACTTTTAATTGTGATAACCACTGTTGTTCTTTTATCCCTGATAATCATATTTGCCAGAAAACGACAGCAGGCGTATTTCATTAAAGAATCTTTCCAGGAATATATGATAATTACGGAAGACGCAACCCTGAAAGGAGAGTATTCCAACTATAAAGACGGATATTCTTTCTCTGTTAATAAACCCAAAGGATTATCATTGAAAGGAAACCTGGGAATATCTGATGAAGCAGGTAACCTGTTGCTGATTGTAAAAGAATATAAAAAAAGCGATGTGACATGTGTTTTATTGGCAGATAAAAATATGGAATATCCACTAATGATTAATGAAGATGGCGAAATGATTGCTGGTTTGTCATACGAGCCTTTTCAGGAGGAACTCTTGAACGAAAATAGCGAAGTCATACAGCAACTTATTGTCCAATATAATCTGTGGCAAAAGGCGGCCAAAGAGAAAAATAT
Source organism: Muribaculaceae bacterium (assembly GCA_963620745.1). Classification (GTDB taxonomy): domain Bacteria; phylum Bacillota; class Clostridia; order Oscillospirales; family Acutalibacteraceae; genus RUG420. The sequence continues at coordinate 7,895 of CAVFBE010000081.1, forward strand.
GAACTATTTTAATTAGCAATGAATATTACCAGATTTTAATTGGCCGATTGTTCGTTTGTAAGCTTTGAAATTCTTGGACGGCAAATTTGTGGAAAATGCATTATTTGCCGTTCTGAAATGGAATTCGTGTGGCAAACAAGGCCGGCAGTACTAAGTTTGCCACATGAGAAAAGGCGCGACAATTTAGGAAGGACCAGTAACTGTTGATTGTGGTGGCAAATTTGTAGCTGTTGCGTTATTTGCCGTCCTGAAATGGGATTTGTGTGGCAAACAGAGTGACAATGGCACGTTTGCCACGACTAAGGTAAGGCCAGCTGGGGCTGAACTGTGAAATGTAGAAACGCATAAAACATACGTTTGCGAGTTATATGATACAAATAAATTGGAACCGTTCCTGTGCGCTGTTCGTTCATTTTAGTATTAATTTTTTGGAAGAGGTGAGGGTATATGTATGTTAAGAAAAAGAAAAGTCCTTTCTTTCTGGCACTGATAGCTTTGGTTTTTCTGCTAGTTGGCTGCGGAAGCAACAAAGATGGAATTAAAAAGACCTATGAAGCAGCAGAGAATGGGCCGACTTACACTTATTATGAAATGGAAGATGGCACTTGGCAGTGCAAAGATAAAAGCTATTCCTACCGACTTATCCTTACAGGAAGAATGCATAGTGCAGAAAAAGACAGTACCTTTGTTGTT
>CAVFBE010000082.1:0-8440 GCA_963620745.1 Muribaculaceae bacterium
CTCTTCCGGAATACGCCAGGGCAGAAGCCGTTAACGGGGATCTTTATTTTGACAACTACGGACAATTCTCCGCCATCCGGGACGCCGTCCGCCTGCTGCCGGAGGACGTACGGCGCAAACGGCTGGCGGGACAGCTACTACTGGCCGCCCAGGCTGGGCAATACAACTACGCCCGCTGCCTTGGCCACGGAGAAACCGGGGCCGCGCAGCTGGCGGCCGTTGCCTTTGTACAGGCAGCCATGGCGGCCATCTTCCTGCTGAACAACCGTCCCATGCCGTTTTACAAATGGCAATTCCGGGCGCTGCGGGAACTGCCCATTCTGGCATCTACGGCAACAGACCTGGAATTCCTTCTCTGCTCCGGCAACCAGGCAGCGGAAGCCGCCAAAAAGCAGGAGCAGATAGAGCAACTCAGTGCTCTTCTGATTGCCGAAGTAAAACGGCAGGGCCTGAGCGGCACCAACAGCCCGGACCTGGAACGCCATGCTTATGACGTCAATGATTCCATTACAGACGCCGACATTCGAAACCGTCACATTTTAGACGCCACATAATTATGCAAAACAGCAATTGCTTTCCACATTGGTTTTTGGTATAACATTTAGGGCTTTTTAAGGCCCTTATCTCTTGTAAAGGATGAAGAACATGAAACACTATGACGTCATCATCATTGGTGCCGGTCCGGGCGGTATCTTTGCCGCTTATGAATTAATACAGCAGAAAGCCAATTTAAAGATTGCTGTATTTGAATCCGGCAAAACGCTGAGCCAGCGGAAATGCCCGATTGACGGTGACAAGATTAAACACTGTATCAATTGCCCAACCTGCTCCATTATGAACGGTTTCGGCGGTGCCGGTGCCTTCTCGGACGGGAAATATAATATCACCACCCAGTTCGGTGGTACCCTGCATGAATACATCGGCAAACGCAAAGCCTTTGACCTGATGCAGTATGTAGACACCATCAACATGTCCTATGGCGGTGCAGGCTCCCACCTGTATTCCACCGCTAATTCTGATATTTCCAAGCTCTGCCTGCAGAATAAGCTGCATTTGCTGGATGCATCTGTTCGCCACCTTGGCACGGACAAGAACTACGTGGTTCTGGAAAATCTGCTGAAGCGCCTGGAAAAAGAAGTAGATCTGTATTTCCTGACTCCGGTACAGCATATCTGTGCACAGGAAGAAGGCCAGGGTTACATCATCCAAACCGCAGATGCCGAATACTCCTGTGACAAGTGCATTGTCTCCGTCGGCCGATCCGGCTCCAAGTGGATGGAACAGGTCTGCAAAGAAATGGACATCAAAACCCATTCCAACCGGGTGGATATCGGCGTTCGTGTAGAACTGCCGGCGCCCATTTTCTCCCATTTAACGGATGAACTGTATGAAAGTAAGATTGTATATCGCACGGAAAAATATGGCGATTTAGTCCGCACCTTCTGCATGAATCCCAACGGTATTGTAGTTAACGAAAATACCAACGGTATTGTGACCGTAAACGGCCACAGTTATGAAGACCCGTCCAAGCATACCCAGAACACCAACTTTGCACTGCTGGTATCCAAGCATTTCACGGAGCCGTTTGATGACAGTACTGCTTATGCAGAAAGCATTGCGCGCCTGTCTAACATGCTTGGTGGCGGCGTTATTGTACAGCGCTTTGGTGACCTGATTGACGGAAAACGGTCCACCGAAAGCCGCATTGAAGAGGCCTTCATTACCCCAACGCTGACCGCTACTCCGGGAGACCTTTCCCTGGTTATTCCGAAACGAATCCTGGACGGCATTATTGAAATGATTTATGCCCTGGATAAGATTGCTCCGGGTACAGCCAACGCAGATACGCTTCTGTATGGGGTAGAAGTTAAGTTCTACAACATGGAAGTAGAGCTGGACCACAACCTGGAATCCTGCCATAAGGGCCTGTACATTATCGGAGACGGCAGTGGGGTAACGCATTCGCTGTCCCACGCTTCGGCATCCGGTGTTTACGTAGCTCGCAAAATTTGCGGAAAAGAATAAACAACAGAAAGGCGGCTGGAAACATGAAAAACAAACTGAATGCCCTTGCCAACTGGGCGCAGGAACAAATGAACAAAGCTGCCTATCAGAAAAAGACTCCCACGTACGGGACTGCCGAAGTAGATGACATTCCTTATTTAAATGACGGCAGTCCGGACCACCTGCTGGATGTATATGCGCCACAGCTTTCCCAGGAAAAGTTGCCCGTTATTGTTACGGCTCACGGTGGCGGATATGTTTCCAACCGCAAGGTCTGCAACCGCCCGCATGGGCAGTGGCTGGCTGCGCAGGGCTTTAAAGTGGTAAATGTGGAGTACACCTTAATTCCGCAGGCCACCCTGGCGGAGGAACTGGCGGAACTGACCGCCGTCTTTTCCTGGGTGGAAAGCCATGCGGAAGAATACGGGTTTGATGTAAACAACCTGTTTTTAACCGGAGACTCTTCCGGCGGTCATCTGGCACTGCTCATGGCGGCGTTGCAGACCAATCCGGCGCTGCAGAAGCAGGCCGGGCTGCGGCCGGTAGCCTCCGGCATCCGTGCCGTCGGCGCCACTTGCCCGGTCGGCAGCTTCCGCAGCAAAGACCCGGTCTCTCTGGCCATGCGCCTGTTGTTCCAGGCGCTTGGGCAGAAAGACCTGGCCCCGTATTCCATGGAAAACTTCCTAACCAAAGACATGATGGACTGTATGCTGATTACTTCCCCAACGGATATCGGCATCCACACCGTTACTCAGAAAATCCATCAGGAACTGGACAAAAAGGGCGTAGACCATGTCTACTACAATTTGAAGGGCAGAACCCACAAGCTGCCACACGTATTCAATGTCCTTTATCCGGACTGGGAAGAAAGCGTGGAGGCCAATCAGGCTCTCCTGCAATTCTTCCGCTCCAAAATGGTAAAGTGATAGCGCCACGGCAAAGCGGGTATCCAAAACAAAACAGCTTTCTAAAAGATGAAAAAGGAACCACTCTTTTAACAACAAGGGTGGTTCCTTTTCTTTTTTTGTTCCAAATGCCAGAATGATTTTTTGTTAAAAAAATCAATATTTTATCACTTCCGGATTCTGCATAATGAAGGCGTAGGAGAAAGAAGGGAGGCTATTATGGCTGCAATTAAAAAATCAACCGTAACAAAGTATCTGGTGCTGTTTGCCGTTGCCTTTGCCGGCGGCATCATTACCAAACTTCCGTATCTGCGGGAGACGTACATGGAACCCTTGTCCCAGGCCACCGGTGCAAGTTATACGCAGTTGGGCATTATCATGTCGGCTTACGGCATTGTTAATTTCATCTGTTATTTCCCCGGCGGCATCCTTGCGGACAAGTTCAGCTGTAAAACGCTGATTATCATTTCCTGCTTTGGCACTGCCCTGGCCGGACTCTGGTATTGGACCTTGCCGAGCTTTATCTGGCTGGTTGTCATCCATGCCATCTTTGCCATTACCACCGTATTTACGTTCTGGGCGGCCATGGTAAAATCCATCAACCGCTTGGGCGGACCGGAAGAACAGGGCCGTCTCTTCGGTCTGCTGGAAGGCGGCAGAGGTCTGGTTGGCACCCTGGTTGCCTTCGGCTCCGTTGCCGTATTCGGTATGGCCGCGGATTCCATTGGAGGCATGAAGAATGCCATTTTGTATTACAGCATCTGTATGGCTGTGGCCGGTGTTTTAGTGCTCCTGCTCATGGAAAATGACAAACCGCCAAAGGGCGAACAAGCACAGGCAACCGCCACGCTGAACCGGAAGGATTTCCTGGAAGTGGCAAAGATGCCGCGCGTCTGGCTTTGCGGTGCCCTTGGCATTTGTAACTATTCTGCCCTGATTTTCCACGGCTATGTTACCGGTTATCTTTCCAACGCCTTCGGCTTAAGTGACACCGTGGTAGGGAATCTGAGCGTTATCCGCACCTACGTTATGATGATGCTGGGCGCCTTCGTGGCCGGCTTCCTTGCCGACCGGATTGGCAGCCGGATTAAGTTCATCAAGTGGGCGTTCGTTGGCATGACCATCTTCGCTGCCATGTATGTGCTGATTCCGACCAAGGGCGCAGGTGTTCCGCTGGTTGTGTGCAACTTCGTGGTTTACGGCCTGTTCCTCTACTCCATCAAGGCGATGTACTTCTCCACCATTGACGAAGTCCTTGTCCCCAAACGGCTGGCCGGAACCGCATCCGGGATCATTTCCCTGTGCACCTATGCACCGGAAATGTTCCTGTATACCGTTTCCGGCAACATAGTAGACCGCTATGTTGACACGGCTACTCCGTTCCGCGGTTATCATATCTGCTTTATTGCCATGGCAGTGCTTTCCGCCATCGGCTTCGTCTGCGGTATGGTGCTGATGAAGATGAATAAGAAAGCCATTGAAGAAGCAAAGCTGGCAGCAGGTGCGGAAGAAACTGCATCGCCCGAAGAAGCAGAAGAAATCCTGCCGGAAGCCTGAACAGGGAGGTGAATCCCATGACAGAGAAGAAGCTTTTCAGTTCCTGTGAAACCGATTATAGCAGTGACCTTCACAGCTGGATTGACATTGAACGGCAGATCCGGAACCTGGCAGAGTGCGGCTTTACCCACACGCAGTGGATGCAAAACTGGCAGGGGGAGTATCTGTATAGCCCCAGTGAGTTCTTCCAGGCGCGGGATATTCTGCGGGATTACAACATTAAGGCCCACAGCATTCATGCCAGCGAAGGCGGCGTTCGCACCAAGCGGGTGGACGGCAGGCTGATTTATGAAAACCGGTATCGCTTTACGGACATCCGGAAGGATTATACGTCCACAAATGAATATGCCCGGCTGGCCGGCGTGGATTTGCTGAAAAACCGCATTGACTTGTGCTCCCACATTGGCGCAAGCGTCATGGTGCTGCATATGCAATTGCCGTACATGCTTTTTAAGGAGCAACCCCAGGAAAAAGAGATTTACTATCAGCAGGTTATGAAATCCTTTGATGAAGTCAAAGACTATGCCATGTGTGCCGGTGTCCGGATTGCCCTGGAAAATTTAATCTGCACGCCGCAGGAATACCAGGAGGAGCAATTTGACCGGATGTTTGACCGCTATCCGGAAGAATTCCTCGGTTTCTGCTGGGACTCTGGGCACGCCACCCTGATGTGTCGCAAAAACCACTACCACTTCCTGGAAAAATACTGGCCAAGAATGTACGCTACGCACCTGCAGGACAACGAGTCTATTCCGGATGACCTGCTGTATGCCCCGGATCCGCTGGAGGCGGACGCCAACGTGCTGCGCCACGACGCCCACTGGATTCCGAACGTAACCGGAAAAATGGGCCGCGGCATCCTGGATTGGGACAAGGTGGCTTACTATGTTGCCAAAGCGCCCCTGGATTTGCCGGCAGACTTTGAAATCATGCTGACTCCCGGTCCGGGCGAGTTAGAGCAACTCCGCCAGTGCCACCGGGAAGCAGAGGCTTTTTATCAACTGGTTCTCAGTAAAAAAGAAACCGCATAAAAGAAATGCAAAAAAAATAACCAACCGTAAAAACGATTGGTTATTTCTGGTGGAAGAGGGTGGATTCGAACCACCGAAGTCGTAGACAACAGATTTACAGTCTGCCCCCTTTGGCCACTCGGGAACTCTTCCATGTTGGACCGATAAAAGCGCTTGTCTTTCACCGGCCGTGGAGCTGGTGAACGGACTTGAACCCCTGACCTGCTGATTACAAATCAGCTGCTCTACCAACTGAGCTACACCAGCACATCTCAAGTGCGCTTGATTACTATAGCACAAGCCCAAAACAGGGTCAAGGAGTTTTTCAGACTTTTTCTGAAAAAACTTCCGTTGCAGACGCCCGGTTTTATGGATGCTGTTCCTCTGGGACTTGCTTTTTCCAAAGAACAGGATATAATTCCAGTATCGGAATAAATCCGTATCCGGGTGTGGCGAAGTTTGGTATCGCGCTTGAATGGGGTTCAAGAGGCCGCTGGTTCAAGTCCAGTCACTCGGACCAAGGAAAAGGGGAGACGACAACAAAGTCGACTCCTCTTTTTGTTTTTATTTATCTGTACGGGATTTTGGTTCTGTTGTATACTGAAAGCCCAAAGAAAATTGACGGAAAGGAGCCACGTTATGAAACAAAAACGCAAGGGCAAAACTAAGGGGCTGCGGTTTGAAACAACCCGTGCCGAAAAGAAGAAAAAAAGTCTTGCCCTCTGGCTGGGGTTTGTGGCAGCTGTTATTCTGATTGCGCTTCTTTCCATTGGTGTCTATCTGGAAAAGTCAGGATATTTTGAAAGCAACCGGAATGTATCCGGAAACAATATGCAAAAGGAAGTTTCCATTCTGGTGGGCAGTGTAGACAGTGACGGCCAACTGGTTTATCTCAGCTGGATGACCATGAACACCAAAAAGCAGTCATTTACCATTACCCCCATTTCCCCAAAGGGAAGCTATGGTGGAAAAACCTATACGGAAATTTATGGCACCAGTACCAAGAAAGCGGAGCTTGGAATTAACTGCCAGAACCTGAAGAATGCCATTTCGGACCAGTATAATGTCAGTCTGGACCGTTACATTATTCTGCCGGAATCCGCTTTCCCGCGGTTGCTGAATACCCTTGGCAACTACACCATTAACCTGGATACCGAAGTCGCTTATGACGGAGATGACTTTTCCATTCACATTCTGACCGGAGAACGGACCCTGACCGGCGCCCGCTTCTTCAATTACCTCTGTTACGTCGGAGAAAACTACAACAATGCAGCCCTCCAAAAACAGGCAAACCTGATGGCGGACTTCCTGAAGCAGGAGCTGACAGAAAAGAATGCCAAGAAGGGGCAGTCCTACTTTGAATCCCTCAGCAATTACATTACAACTGATATCACTACTTCCGATTTTTCCCGGTACAGTGACTTCCTCCTGGAATGCAGTACCCTGAAAAATCTGGATATTACCGTAAACTAAATTTCTTATCCCCGGAAAGGAAGCTCTTATGCAAAAGGTAAAGAACTTTTTGAAGAACCTGCTTGTAGTCGTGGTTGTTCTTGCCCTTTTACTGCTGCTTCCCATAGACCGGGGATTTGCTTTTGTAACCGCTGCATCGCACGGATATAAAACCGGCAGCATAACCAATGAGGACAGCCGTTATTATTACCGGAACCTGACTAAAACGGAGCAGGAGGCGTACCGCTACATCTGCACGCAGATTACGGATTTCCCGGAACGTATTTATATCCCGAAGCTCAGCAAGGACGAATTGAATGAAGTTTTTGAAGCCGTGTTGTATGACAACCCGGAATTCTGGTTCCTGGAAAACTACTGCAATTACGAAAGCCGGGGCGCCCCGTTCCTGACGGTTTGTGCGTCGTTTATTCCTGTGTATCGTTGCGATTCAGCTACTTACCAGGAAAAACAGTCCCAGGTAGAGGCCGCAGCCGAAGAAATTCTTGCTGCGGCACCGGAGGGCTCTGACTATGAAAAAGAGCTCTACATCCATGATCGGCTGATTGAACTTTGTGACTACGGAGACCCTGACGAAGGATCCGATATTTCCACGCTGACTATTTATGGTGCCTTGGTGGAACACGCTCCTGTCTGTGAAGGGTACGCTAAAGCGGCGCAGTATCTGTTAACCAAGATGGGCATTCCCTGTCATGTCGTTATTGGGGAGGCGGTGGACTCCAGCACAGGGACAGCAGAGTCCCACATGTGGAACGTGGTTACCATTGGCGGGCAGAAATACTGTCTGGACCTGACCTGGGATGACCATACCAGTCTGGATAGTACAGGAGATCCCACCACGCCTTCTCATATTTACTTCAATCTGACAGCGGAAGAACTTTCCAAGACCCATACGGCCAAAGACAACGCGGATGTTGCGGAGTGCACGCATACGGAAGCCAATTACTTTGTAAAAGAGGGTTTACTGTTTGACAGCTTTGGCTCGGCAGAGCAAACGGCCGCCTGCCAGGCGCTGACGGAAGCTCTGGACCAGGGGCAGGGCTCTTTGGAATTGCGCTTCAGCTCCAAGGCGGCCATGCGCAGTGCCGAGCAGGCCTTAGTCCAAAACCGGGGCATTTTCCGTATCATCAGCGCGGCCAACGAAAGTCTCAGCGCGTCAAAGCGCGCTTCCACCTCGTCGGTCCGCTACACGGAAAATGACAACCTTTTTGTCCTGGCCTTCCACTTCTCTTAAGAAAGTGCCGCTCCCTTCGCGGAGGGCACTTTAACCTCTACGGAAAGGAACACCCGGCAGGGTATCAGCTTTCCGAAAAATAATCAAAATTATTGGTTGACACTATGGAACACGCGTGCTAATATATATCTCGCGCCACACAGAGGCGCAAACACAGGAAACCGCACAGACACGCGGTTTCAAGTACCTTGAAAATTAAACAACGACGAACGAAAGAACCCTGAAATTTCAATTTGAAGTTTCAAAGTACTAGATTCCAG
>CAVFBE010000083.1:0-7277 GCA_963620745.1 Muribaculaceae bacterium
CCAAGAGCTGCGGCAATGGCACTGTAGGTGTCTGTGCCGGAAGAAGATACAACGCGCGTGGTAAAGCTGGAGTTGTTACCGCCGCCGTGCTCTGCGTGAAGAACCAGGGCAAGATCCAGGGTTCTGGCTTCCAGTTCGGTAAACTGGCTGTCTATGCGCAGCATGTGCAGCAGGTTTTCTGCAGCAGAATAATCTTCTTTTGGTGCATGAATGAAGAAAGAATCTCCATCATGATAATATTTGTAAGTCTGATATCCGTAAACCGACAGCTGTGGGAACAGGGCAATCAGTTCCAGGCATTGCCGCAGTACGTTTTCTACGGTAATGTCATCCGGTGCGTGGTCATAGGAATACAGAGTCAGCACACTTCTGGCAAGGGTGTTCATCATGTCCTTGCTGGGAGCCTTCATAATGATGTCCCGGACAAAGTGCGTTGGCAGATTGCGGTAGCCGGAGAAAAGTTGCTTGAATTCTTCAAATTCCTGTTCATTTGGCAGGGTTCCAAAGAGCAGAAGGTAAACTGCTTCTTCAAAAGCAAAGCGTTTCTGCGAGGAACGTTCTACCAAATCTTCAATAGCGTATCCGCGATATCTTAAAACACCGTCTATTTCCGTATCCACACCATCTATCATGGCGTGGCCCTGTACTTCGGAAAGTTCAGTTAAGCCGGTTAAAACGCCTTTACCGGTGGCGTCACGGAGCCCGCGTTTAACATTGTATTGCAGGTAAAGAGATGGGTCAATTTCACTGTTGGCAACGGCCAGGGAGGCCAGATGCTCAATCTGTGGAGTAATTAAAGAATAGTCCTTGGTAAAATCCATCTATCGGCTCCTCCTTTTCTGAATTCTAGTCTTGGAGCTTCCATATTACCACATCGCACGGTATTTTTCAATAAAAGAGGGGCACCACGCGGGTGCCCCGGTTCTTCTATGTGCCTTGCAATTTAGCCGATGTTGCAAAGAATATCCAGATAATCTTCTACCAGATCCTGATACGCTTCCTTCTTCTGGAACAGGCCCAGGAAAGCCAGGTGGTTCCGTTCTTCAATTGGCATCTGATACCAAACGCCCGGACGGCAGGTATCCAGATAATGGAAGCTGGTATATTCTTCCGTGCTTGGTGCCAGTGCGCAGTTGGTTGGCATAAAGCCGTCATTGCACTGGTAAACCGGTGTTACCAGCGGAGCATCCGGAAGGTAGTTCTTGAAGGTGCCAATAAACAGGGAAAGCGGAGCCAGAACACCGGCCTTTTTGGTAGGAACGGAGAAGTCCAGCAGCTTGTCCTTTTTCTTAGTGGTAAACGGGTTGCCATGGGTTGCCTTTTTCTTTGGAATGTAGTCATCGGCTTCCTTGGTAACTTCGCCGGTATAGGAAACGTAGTAAACGTTCGGGTTAATTTTCAGCAGCTTGTTCAGCTGTGCCATGCCTTCCAGTCCGGCATCAAAGAAGAGATTGTCCCGTCCTGCGGTTTCATATTTTTCCAGCAGGTCTTTGTCTAAGTTCAGGAACTTGTAATTGCCGGAGCCATTGACCGCTACTTCCAGCACGTTGCCGTATGGAGTACTCTTCGGGGTGTCTTTGACCATTTCCTTGACACTGGCGATAAGGCTTTTTCCGCCCCAGGCAGCCAGCGTCAGTGCCTTAGTGCACCACGGAACATAATAGTCTGCCGCTTGGAAGAACGTGGTACCATCATTGTTGCCGGCAAGGGTTACAATAGCGTGAATGTAGTCCCCCATCCGGCCGCGGAACAGCGGAGAAATATCTTCCCCTGTTCTTTGTTCTTTTACGGAGCCGTATTCCAGCAGGTGTGCCAACAGGCGGACAACCGGTGCGCCAAAGCCGTAGGCAACCAGGCTGATTTTATTGGTGCTGTCCCAGTTTTTAACAAAGCCTTCATAGGTGGCGCCGTAACGTTCCGTGCCATACCGTTCAGAATGGGCCTGGCCGTAGTCAACGGTTCCGCCGACAATCTGTGCGTACAGCTCACAGGCTCTGTCCCAAACGCCGCTGAGGCTGTTAAAGGTAACCGTATAACATTCCAGCCCCTCTTCGCGAATCAGCTGGCTGGCTTTTCCGAAATAGGGCAGTACCTTTCCGAGGCCGTTTTCGCCGTAAGCGCAAAGGCCGGGTACCAGGATAACCGGATATTGATATTTCTTCTCAAGCATTTTCATAACCTCCCGTTTTCTCCCATATAACTACATAGAAATATACCATTTATGGCAATAGAGTGTCAAACGGTTGAAATGAAAACAAGCCCTGATTATAATAAAGCGAACTTATTGGAAGGAGCGCCTATGAAGGTCTATTTTTATACCCTTGGTTGCAAAGTAAATCAGTACGAAACCGAGACCATGGCAGAGCAGTTTGAGCAGGCCGGTTACACGGTATCTGCGGACCCGGAGGATTGTGACATTGTTGTAGTCAACTCGTGCACCGTAACCGCCGTCAGTGACCAGAAAACCCGGCAGGCGGTCCGCAGATTCAAGCGGAACCGACCGACGGGACTTGTTGTCCTGACCGGCTGCATGCCGCAGGCCTTTCCGGCGCAGGCGGAAAGCCTGGCGGAGGCAGACATTGTGGTCGGCAACAAGGACCACCGCGGGGTAGTGGCGCGGGTACAGGAGTACTTTGCCAAGAGCATCGGAGACCGCTCCGTCAGCATTTTGCCCCATGAAAGCGGCGAACTGTTTGAGAATTTACCTATTAAGAGCTTTGGTGGCCGCAGCCGCGTCTTTGTCAAGGTGCAGGACGGCTGCAACCGCTTCTGTTCGTATTGCATTATCCCGTATGCCAGAGGGCGCAGCCGTTCCCGCTCCTTGGAAGACCTGGAGGCGGAGCTGCGGCAGATCAAAGCAGCCGGACACAGGGAAGTGGTCCTGGTTGGCATTAACTTCTGCTGCTACGGGCTGGACAACGGGCACTCCTTTGTAGACCCGATTGCCCTTGCCTGCGGACTGGGCTTTGACCGGGTCCGCATCGGCTCTTTGGAATTTGACAATATCTCGGACGAAGCCATTACGGAACTCAGCAAGCTTCCCAACTTCTGCCCCCAGTTCCACATTTCCCTGCAGTCCGGCTGTGACAATACGTTAAAAGCCATGAACCGCCACTACACCGCGGCCGAATACAAGGAGCTCTGCACCAAATTGCGGAGACTCTTCCCCGACGCGGCAATCACCACAGACTTAATGGTCGGTTTCCCGGGCGAAACAGAGGAAGACTTTGTTACGTCCATGAACTTTGCCAGGGAAATCGGCTTTGAAAAAATTCACGTATTCCCCTACTCTTCCCGCCCGGGAACCAAAGCGGCAGAGCTTCCGCAGCTGTCCAAGGCTGTTAAAACGGAACGCGCCCACCGCATGATTGCCGTGGCAGAAGAGCTCCGCACGGACTACCTCAGCAAGCAAGTCGGCAAAGAAATAGAAATCCTTGCCGAAGCCTTCCACGGTGACCACTTCACCGGCTACACTAAGAACTACATTCCGGTCCGTGTCACCGCCGACCACTCCTACCAGGACCAGCTGGTCACCGTCCGCATTACCGGATCCAACGCCGACGAATGCTTCGGCGAGTTACTCTAACCTGTTCCCAGAAGTACACTCTTTTTGCGTACTTTTCGGGCACATTTTCAGCACACATTTTTAAGCAGGAATCCTTATGAAACGTAAAGCACTGAAAGCCGCATTTCCATATACCATTCCCATTTTTGCGGGATTCTGGTTTTTAGGATTAGCCTATGGTATTTACATGAATACCGCAGGCTTTTCTTTTGTATACCCCATGCTCATGAGCTTCCTGATTTTTGGCGGTTCCCTGGAATTTGTTGCAGTAGAAATGTTACTCAGTCCGTTTGCCCCACTGCAGGTCTTCATCATGAGCCTGCTGATTCAGGCAAGACACCTATTCTATGGCATTTCCATGTTAGAAAAATACAAGGGAACCGGTTGGAAAAAGTTCTTCCTTATCTTCGGCATGTGCGATGAATCCTTCTCTATCAATTACACCGCCCGGATTCCGGAAGGCGTAGATAAAGGCTGGTTCATGCTCTTTGTAACGGAACTAAACCGTTTTTACTGGGTCTCCGGTGCCACCATCGGCGGCCTGGTTGGCTCCCTTCTTACCTTTGACACCAATGGAATCAGTTTTGTTATGACAGCCATGTTTGTTGTTATCTTCTTGGAGCAATGGCTGAAGGAAACGAATCACACTGCATCGCTCCTGGGCATTGGCGTTTCAGTCCTTTGCCTTCTGATCTTCGGCGCAGATTCCTTCATGGTCCCCACCATGGTTGCCATCATTGTTCTGCTTCTCCTGCTGAAGAAGAAGCTGCAACCAGAGCAAGCAGAAAAAGTGGAGCAGCCGGAGCTTCCTAATCAGCCGGGACAATCTGGACTGCCGGGAGAGCAGGAACAGGCGATGAAGCTGGAACCGCCGAAAACGACAATTTCAGAAAAGATAGAGAAAGCGGAGGTGCAGCAAAAGTTATGACGCAAATGACTGTCACACAACAGATCATCACCATTGGTTTGTGCATTCTTGGCACCATGACTACACGCTTTCTACCCTTTTTGGTTTTCAATGAGAAACGCACCATTCCTCCCGTTGTCCAATATCTTGGCAAACTTCTGCCGGCCGCCGTTTTCGGCTTGCTGGTGGTATACTGTTTAAGAAACGTATCTATCCTGCAAGGCAGCCATGGCTTGCCTGAGCTTATAGCCATTGTGGTCACCGCTGGCCTCCACCTCTGGAAACGACAAATGCTGCTTTCCATTGCCGGCGGAACCATCTGCTACATGCTCCTCCTCCATTTTGTTTTCTGAAAAGTAAAGCGCTCAGTAAACCGTTCCGTCATCCACTCAGTTCAACCGCCCTCTCAGCAAGCAAAGGAAAAGCATACCTTTTCCGCTCCGGAGGCCAGATCTGCGGCTTTTTTCAGTCAAAAGCATACCGCTTCCGCCCCAAGCGCCCAATCTGCGGCTTTTTCAAACAAAAAGCATACCTCCGGCCCTGTTTTAAGCAAAAAGGTATGCTTTTATTTTTTGTCCCTTGTCAGGCACTTTATCCAGCTAAAGTGAAAAGCATACCGCTTCCGCCCCAAGCGCCCAATCTGCGGCTTTTTTCAGTCAAAAGCATACCTCCGGCAGTCAAGTCCATAAAGTGGTGTAAATTCCATTCAGTCAAAATATGAATCAGGCTGCTCTCAGTAATGGGAGCAGTTTTTCTCTTTTCTGGTAATACTCTTCCATGTTAAATATTCGGGATTGCGTGGGCCATTCGTTGTGGTGGTCCAGAAGGACTGCTCCCATCAGACGAAGCGCAGAATCTACGTTTGGAAAAATACTAATCACCATTTCTCTTCTTCTGAGTTCTCGGTTTTCACGTTCCAACAGATTGGTTGTTCTAAGTTTAATTCTGTATTTTAGCGGAAGGCACATAACATTCATGCTGTCTTCAAAACCTTCATCCAAGATGTTTACTGCTTTGGCTGCTACATCTTGGTACTCTTCAATAATCTTATTCCGTTTCTCCCTGGCCTCTTCCACAGTAGTTGCCAGAAACATTTCTCTTAATTCCTCGGCCAATCCATTTTGGTAACGCTTGGGTGCAGCACCCAGGATGTTTCTAGTGAAGTGAACCTGACACCGTTGCCAGCCGGCTTTTGGTAATTCTTTCCGGATAGCCGAAATCAAACCGGGATTGCCATCTGAGATGGCTAAGTCTACATCCTTTAAACCGCGTTCTTTTAGATTCCGCAAGAAGGATTCCCAATGGTATTCTGTTTCATTTTCGCAAACATCAAATCCTAATATTTCTTTTCGGCCATCTTCATTAATTCCAAAAGCTACAAGAAAGGCCTTAGATCTAACTCGAAAATCTTCCCGTACCTTAATGTATAAGGCGTCCAGCATTAGAAAAGGATAGGACTTTTCAAGAGGCCTGTTTTTGAATTCAAAGACACTCTTGTTTAATCCCTTGCACAGTTCGGATACAGTAGATTTTGAGAACTTTGCGCCGCACAGTTCTTCTGTTACCTTTTCAATTTTGCGCGTAGATACACCTTGTACAACCATTTCCATCATAGTTGCAATTAACGCCTGCTCATTTCTTTGGTAGTTCTCTAACAGGCTGCTGTGAAATACCTCGTTGCGGTGCCGGGGAACATTTAAAGTTAGACTTCCTACTCTGGTTGTTAATGTCCGAGCACGAGTTCCATTCCGGTAGTCCGTTCTTTCCGAGCAACGTTCATACTCTTCTGCTTGCAACTTTTGCGCAGATTCCGCTTGGAGAGACTGATTTAGAAGAGCTTCCATTAGTTCTCCAAATGCTTCTTCTCTGCCCTTTGAAAAAAGACCTACAAAAAATTCTTGTTCCAGTGTAAAATTGAGTTGAGCCATGAGGCACCTCCATGTTGGTTTTCTGTACTTTTATTTTACTGAATGGAGAGCTTTTATGGCTCTTTTTTTATTTTCTCAATTTACACCAGTATACGGACTCTATCCCTCCGGCCCTGCTTTAGGCGAAAAGGTATGCTTTTATTACGTTTTTAAATTTTATACCGGCGGAGCCCCTTATTTTACGTTCCCGGCGGGGCCCCTTATTTAGCAAAGTAAGAGTGCATACTTTTTTGGGTCCATAGGACTTTCGGTATGCACTTTTCAAATAGAATGCATACTGAAGCCGCGTTTTGGTCCCAAAAGTATGCACTTAAAAGCAGGTCCCGGCGGAGCCCCTTATTTAGTAAAGTAAAAGTGCCTACTTTTCCGGATCCAGAAGCCTTTCGGTATGCACTTTTCAAATAGAATGCATACCGAAACCGCATTTCGGCCCAAAAAGTATGCACTTAAAAACATGCCCCGGCGGAGCCCATTGTTTAGCCGGCGGAGCCCATTTTCAAAAAAAGTAAAAAGCTATATAAACACAATTATTTTCTAAATTGGAAAATTGTAAAAAAGCAGTATCGCTTAATTGCGCTCATTTCTGGTTGGGAAGCCGGATATGCGGCTTTTGGGGTTGGGGAATGCGCTCATCTTGGGTAGTTAAGCTAAAAATGAGCGCAAGAATTTTCTATATTAGAAAATTGCCAAAGGAAAGTTCCTTTTTGGTGCAACTCCTTCCTCCATGATACCTGCTGCCAATAGTCCAATCACTACAGGCTACGGGATTAGAGCTGATTTGAGGTAAGCAGAGAAAGGATTTACCTCATTTGGCTGACTGCAGCCGGGAATGAGGTAAATTGTGTAAATGGTGCTGTGGGAATTAAAGAAACTTCTT
>CAVFBE010000084.1:0-7173 GCA_963620745.1 Muribaculaceae bacterium
CTTTAAAGCCCGTCGGCCTGCGGGACCCACGGACCGGACACCGGCCCTGGGCGGTTTTGCAGCTCCGGAAGGAAACCAAGGAAGGCAGCATGTATAATCTGGTTGGCTTCCAGACCAACCTGAAGTTCGGGGAACAGAAGCGGGTCTTTTCCATGATTCCGGGACTGGAAACGGCAGAATTTCTGCGATACGGTGTTATGCATCGCAATACCTATTTGCAATCCCCCCAGCTGTTGGGTCCGGACTTTCAATTCCGCACGCAAAAAGGCCTTTTCTTTGCCGGACAGATTACCGGTGTGGAAGGGTATATGGAATCCGCCATGTCCGGCATCCTGGCCGGCATTAATGCGGTTCGCTTTTTGCAGCAGAAACCGGCCTTTATTTTGCCGGATTACACCATGATGGGCGCGCTTAGCGCCTACATCAGCAATCCGGCCGTTACGGATTTCCAGCCGATGGGCGCCAACTTTGGCGTGTTGCCGCCGCTGGAAAATCCGCCAAGACAGAAGAAAGAACGGTACGGCCAGTATGCCGCCCGCTCTCTTGCTTATTTTGATACCTTACAGGAGGTGTAAGAGAATGAAAATCATTGTAGACGCATTCGGCGGAGACAACGCTCCGTTGGAAATTCTGAAGGGCTCTTTGGAAGCCAGAGACGCTTTTGGTGTGGATATTCTCTTCTGCGGTGACAAAGAGGCTATTCAGGCCTGCGCCGCTGAAAATAATCTCGACATCAGTGGCGTGGAAATTAAGGATGCGGACGGATTTATTCCGGTAGAAGAAGATCCCATGAAAATCCGGCATCAGTACAAGAACTGCTCTTTGGCAGTAGCCCTTCGTACCCTGAAGGACGGAGAAGGAGACGCCGTTGTCAGCGCCGGTTCCACCGGAGCCGTGGTAGTTGGTGCCACCCTGTTCCTGAAGCGCATTAAAGGTGCCAAACCGGCACTGGGCGTTATTATGCCGCACAACGAAGGCAACTTCATGATGATTGACGGTGGCGGCAACACTAAGGTAACACCGGACGCCCTGCATCAGTTTGCCATGATGGGCAGCATTTACATGGAAAAAGTCATGGGCATTGCCAATCCGCGGGTTGGCCTTGCCAACATTGGCGCCGAGCCGAACAAGGGAACGGATTTACAGGTAGAAGCCTACCAGATTATGAAAAAAGCCACGGAATATAACTTCATTGGCAATGCCGAAGTACGGGATATCCCATTCGGCGGCGTTGACGTTGTGGTTGCCGACGGCTTTACCGGCAATATCTTCCTGAAAACCTATGAAGGCGTTGCCATGATGTTACTGAAAAACATCAAAAACATCTTTATGAAAAACACGCTGTCCAAGCTGTCTTACCTTGGCGTAAAAAGCGGCGTTGGTGAATTAAAGGGCAAACTGGATTACAACGCGGTCGGCGGCGCCCCGCTGATTGGCGTACAGAAGCCGGTTATTAAAGCCCATGGATCTTCTAAGGCAGAAACCTTCAAGAATGCCATCCGCCAGGCCATTTCCTATGCGGATTCCGGCGCCATTCAGGCCATTACCGACAACCTGCCGAAGCGGGATGCGGAGGAAGCAGACCATGAATAAGGAAATCAGTGAAAGCAGGGTAGAAGAGCTGCATCGCTTTGAACAGAATTTAGGATATACCTACAAGGACCTGGACCTCCTGGACACGGCGCTGACCCACTCTTCCTACGCCAACGAAAAAGGCCGGAACTGCAAATACAATGAGCGGCTGGAATTCCTTGGAGACTCTGTTCTTGGCTTTATTACCGCAGATTCCTTTTTCCATAATTACCGGGACATGCCGGAAGGACGCCTGAGCAAGCTGCGGGCTTCCACGGTTTGCGAAGAGTCCCTGCAGGCCTTTTCCAGACAGCTGGATTTAGGGGATTACCTGCTCCTTGGAAAAGGGGAACTGAAAAGCGGCGGCCGGGACCGCGCTTCTATTCTGGCCGATGCCTTTGAGGCTGTCATTGCCAGTATTTACTTAGACGGCGGACTGGAGCCGGCGCGGACCTTTGTCCTGCGCTTCGTGCAGACCGCCGTGGATACGCACACGGTCTCCTTTAAGGATTACAAGACCATGCTGCAGGAAATTATCCAGAAGAATCCGGAAGAGCAGTTGACCTACGTACACGTTGGGGAGACCGGTCCGGATCATGATAAACGCTTTCATGCGGAAGTCCATCTGAATTCCAATGTCATCGGCAGAGGCACCGGTCGCAGTAAGAAGCAGGCCGAACAGGCCGCCGCCAAAGAAGCCCTGGAATTGATGGGCTTGGACGGATAATAATATGGTATAATAAGCAAACACTTTGATTCGGAAAAAGGTAGGGGACCACATGGTTTTAACAGCACTGGAAATGCAGGGGTTCAAGTCCTTCCCTGACAAGACCGTGTTACGGTTTGACAAGGGAATGACGGCGGTTGTAGGACCGAATGGCTCCGGCAAAAGTAACATCTCCGATGCGGTCCGCTGGGTTTTGGGGGAACAGTCCACCAAAAACCTGCGCGGCGCCAAGATGGAAGATGTTATTTTCAGCGGAACGGATTCCCGCCGTGCCCTTGGCTATGCGGAGGTTACCCTGCGCCTGGACAACAAAGACCGCTCCTTGAAGAAGGATGCGGATGAAGTGTCCATTACCAGACGGTATTACCGCTCCGGAGAAAGTGAATACAAAATTAATGGGGAAGTAGCTCGCCTGCGGGACATCAATGAAATGTTCATGGACACGGGCCTTGGCCGGGACGGATACTCCATTGTCAGCCAGGGTAAGGTTGCCGACATGGTTTCCGCCAAGTCCAGCCAGCGAAGAGACATGCTGGAAGAAGCGGCCGGTATTTCCCATTTCCGCTACCGCCGCACAGACGCCCTTCGCCGCTTAAGTCAGGCGGAAGACAACCTGGTGCGTTTGCGGGACATTCTGTCCGAACTGGAATCCCGGGTTGGTCCTTTAAAGACCCAGAGCGAAAAGGCCCAGAAATTCCTGTTGTTGGCAGAAGAAAAGAAGCAGGTGGAAATCAGCCTGTGGTTATACAACATTGATCATTTAAAAGGCAAGCTGAAGGAGCAGGAACACAAAGTAGACCTGGCCTCCCATCAGTACAATGAAGCCGAAGCGGCATTAACACAGATTGAAGAAAAAATTGAATCTGCACTGGACCGCTCCAGAGCCCTGACCTTGCAAATTGAAGAAATTCGCAATTCCTTAGGCTCCCAGGAAGAAAAAGCGGCCGATTTGAATTCCAAAATTGCCGTTCATGAAAATACCATTCAGTTAAACAATCAGTCCATAGAGCGGGTACGCCGGGACATGGAAGCCGCCGCATCGGAACGGGATGAAGTAGAACAGACCGTACAGGCGTTACGCGCTGCCGTGGAAGAACTGACCCGGCAGGAAGCGGAAAAGCAGGCGCAGCAGGAAGCACTGAAACAGAAGGCAGAGGCCCTTGCTGCAGAAAATACCAAACACGGAGACCGCAGTGCAGAGCTTTCCCGGCAAATCCAGGATTTGTCGGATGAACTGGCTGCCACACGGATCCGGAAAAGTTCCGCCCAGGCCGGCTTAGAAGAGCTGAGCACCCGGGCTGCAAATTCCGACGAATCTGAAAAAGAGCGCCGTTCCCTGCTGGAAGAGCTTTCCACCGCCAAGGACGCAGCACAGCGACGACTGAACGCGGCAGAAGAATCCGTAACCGCATTGTCCAATGCCATTCAAGGGTATGAACTGCGGGCCAAGACCCGCTCCGAAAAGGCGGAAACCCGCCGCGCTGAATGGGAAGCCATTCGCCGGGAAACCCAGCAGGCCGAAGATAAACTTCGCCTGTTGGAAGACATGGAAAAGAACATGGAAGGGTATCAGGGTTCCGTAAAATCCGTTGTCAGGGAAGCCAAACGCGGCACACTGCGAGGTATCCACGGGCCGCTGTCCCAGTTAATTTCGGTTCCGGACCAATATGCCCTTGCCGTGGAAACCGCACTGGGCGCCGCCATTCAGAATGTGGTTGTAGACTCTGAAGCAGACGCCAAAAAAGCCATTTCCTTTTTAAAGGAAAGTAAAGGCGGCCGTGCTACCTTTTTACCAATCTCTGCCATCCGCAGTCACCCGTTACAGGAATCCGGTCTGGATGACTGTTACGGCTACGTGGATCTGGCTTCCAACCTGGTCAAGGCGGATGCCAAGTATACAGAAATTGTAAAGGCGCAGCTGTGCCGCACCGTTGTGGCGGAAGACATGGACAGTGCCATTGCCATGGGCCGGAAGTATAAAAACCGCTTCCGGATTGTAACCCTAGACGGACAGCTGATTAACGCCGGCGGTTCCATGACCGGTGGTTCCCGCGTCCGCAACGCCGGAATGTTGTCCCGCAGTGGGGAAACAGAACGGCTGAAAGCTGCCTTGGCAGACCTGCAACAGAAGCAGGCTGCGGCAGAGCAACAATACCGCCAGGCCGCCGAAGAGGCTTCCCGGGCCCTGGCCGAAAAGGAAGCCACGGCCGCAGATTTAATTACGGCCAATGAAGAAAAAGTACACGCCGAAAGCGCCTTTACGCTGACGGCGGGACAATATACCAGCGTGGCGGACGCCCTGTCTGACCTGTTGGAAGAACAGAAAACCAATGAACAGCGTAGCGCCGGGTTCCGGCAAGACATTGCGCAGGCCGAACAGGATGAAGCCACCCTGCAAAAGAAAATCCAGGCGTTGTCCGAAGATCTGCAGGCGGCAGACGCATCTGCCGGCGTTGTTTTAGAACAGCAGAATGAACTGCATCAGCAGACCGTTCAACTGGGTCTGGAACTGCTCAGTCTGCAAAAAGACCGGGAAGCCAAGACGGACACCATTGCCCGCCTGACAGAAAACGGCTCCGGTCAGACCGAAAAAGAAGCTGCCCTGCAGAAAGAACTGGACACCTTCCTTGCCGCCAACCAAACCGCTGCAGAAGAAATCCAGCAATATCAGCAGGCACTGGAAGAGCTGAAAGACGCCGGGCAGGATGCACGCCAGAAAATGGATGCTCTGACCGTAGAGCGGGAAGGCTTCCAGGCAGAGGACAGCAAGCTCCGTTCCTTAGAACGCCAAAAAACGGAAGAAAAGGAACGCATCAGCGGCGAGCTGGCTCGCCTGGAAGAACGCAAAGTCACCATGCTCCGGGACTATGATGACACGGTTAACAAGCTGTTTGACGAATATCAGCTGACTCGCCGGGAAGCGGCAGAAGTAGCCGAACCCGCAGAAGACCCGGTTGCCACCGGACGCAGCCTGTCCGAACTGAAGGGCAAGATTAAAGCCCTTGGTTCCGTCAACGTCGGCGCCATTGAAGAATATAAAGAAGTATCGGAACGATACGAATTTATGAGCGGTCAGATCACAGATGTGGAAACCTCCAAAAAGGAACTGACCCAGCTGATAGACGAACTGACGGACAATATGGCCCAGCAGTTCCGGGAACAATTCCATCGCATTAACCGTGCGTTCGGCACCACCTTCACTGACCTGTTTGGCGGGGGTAAGGCAGAGCTGATCTTAGAAAATGAGCTGGACATTTTGGAATGTCCCATTCAGATTCAGGTACAGCCACCGGGCAAGAACGTACAAAACATAGACCTGCTTTCCGGCGGCGAAAAGGGCCTGGCAGCCATTGCCCTGCTCTGTGCCATCCTGAAAGTAACCCCGGCACCCTTCTGTATCTTTGACGAAGTGGAAGCGGCGCTGGATGATGTTAACGTATCCCGCTTTGCGCAATATGTGCGCGGCATGACGGGAAACACCCAGTTTATCCTGATTACCCACCGGCGCGGCACCATGGAAGAGGCCGACATAATGTACGGCATTACCATGGAAGAAGAGGGCGTATCCAAGCTGTTGGAACTGCGCACCGCGGAAATGGCTAACAAACTGGGCTTGAACGCCTAAAAAGTTCGGAGGAAACATATGGGAATTTTCGGAAAAACCAACAGCGGAATGAAAAAGACCAGAGACAAGCTCAGCGCCAACCTGGACGCCGTTCTGGACTCCTTTGAAGAAGTTGGGGACGACCTGTTTGACGAATTAACGGAACTGCTTGTTATGGGCGATGTAGGGGTTTACACCTCCGAAGCCATCATAGAGCAGACTAAGAAGCTGGTTTCCGAGCGAAACATCCGTGACCCACAAGGGGTTCGCCAGGCCATGAAGGAAGTCGTGGCCGACATGTTGGGCAAAGACCAGACCATAGATTTTTTAACCAGCCCTGCTGTCATCTTAGTTATTGGTGTCAACGGTGTTGGTAAAACAACCACCATTGGTAAAATGGCCGCGTTCTTTAAGAGTCAGGGACAGAAAGTCATCCTGGGTGCGGCAGATACCTTCCGTGCGGCCGCAATAGACCAGTTACAGATCTGGGCCGAGCGGGCCGGCGTAGACCTGGTCAAACATGCCGAAGGCGCCGATCCGGCTGCCGTTGTGTTTGATACCATTAATGCCGGCATTAACCGGAATGCGGATGTCATTATCATTGACACGGCAGGCCGGATTCACAACAAAAAGAACCTGATGGATGAGCTGAATAAGATTTTCCGTGTTATTGACCGGGAACTGCCGTATTCCGACCGGGAAATTTTCCTGGTACTGGATGCCACCACCGGCCAGAACGCCATCAGCCAGGCCAAGGAATTTATGAAGGTGGCCGACGTCTCCGGCATTGTTTTGACCAAGCTGGACGGGACGGCCCGCGGCGGTGTGGTATTATCCATTAAGAATGACCTGAAGCTGCCGGTAAAATTTATTGGTGTCGGCGAAGGCATAGATGACTTACAGCCGTTCTCTGCCACCGCATTTGCCTCCTCTTTGTTTGATTCGGTTTCCGAAGAAGAGCAGGAGGCCCTGGAGCGGAAGATTGAAGAAAACATGAACCTGTCTGCCCTGCCGGAAGAAACTCCGGACGAGGAGCGGGAGCTGACCAAGAAAGAAGAAAAGGCCAAGGCAAAGGCGGAAGCAGAAGCAGCAAAGGCTGCCGAAGAAGCCGCCCGGGCCGCAGAAGAAGAAAAGGCCCGCCGCAAAGCCGAACAGAAAGCCAAAGAGCAGGCTAAGAAAGAAGCCTATCGGAAGCAGCTGGAAGAAGAGGCTGCTGTCCGTGCCGCTGCAGAAGCAGCCGAAGCGGAAGCTGTCCCGGCACAACCGGCAA
>CAVFBE010000085.1:0-7029 GCA_963620745.1 Muribaculaceae bacterium
CGTGAAGCTTAATAAGCAGCTTACCAAGCTGGAAGCCCAGGCGGAAGAAATCCGCGTCTATGAGGAAAAAATTCACCACCTTGCAGATCAGATGATTCCGATTGATCTGGATGACGGTGTGAAGGTGAACTATGCCAAGTTCCAGGATGTACTGGCAAAGATTAAGTAAAGGAGCAGTATACATGGACAAAGAAAAATATCCAACTGATGATGTGCAACGCGAATTGAGTGGACATATTCGACAGGTAGCACAGGTTATCTATGACGCAGAACTTCGTAGGGAAGATTCTTTGATTCAACAGAGTACTCAGATGCAAACAGCGTTTTCTTTTACATCAGCAGCCTTGTTTATGGTAGCTGCTATAGTTGTAGATCATAAGGGAACACTTTCGTCTTGTTTTTTGCTTGTAGCTTTTTCAACCATTACATTTTTGCTTTTAGCTAGTTTGATTTTGGCAACGCTGGCACAAGAAAGAGAAAAACGTGAAGATTTTGTAAGCATTAAAGAAACAAATGATTTTATAAAAAACAACTTTGAATCAATCGAAACAAGTGCGGCTAAAGATTTGCAATATATTTCTCTGATTGAAAAAGTTCAATCAGAGATAAAGCGTACAAATGATAATAAGGTCGTTCTTATTCAATGGTCTATGAGGTCATTTTATTGCTCCATAGGTCTTTCGATATTTTGGTTTTTTGTTGCACTAATTAAGATGAGAGGGTAACTAGGATGAGTGATGAAAATAAAAATGCACAGCAATCTACGGCTCAAAGTAAAGAGAAGCCTGTGAATCCATTTGGCAATTTAAATCCTGCAGAGATTCCGACAGAGTTACACACCTATAGCTACAATGGAAAAAGTGAAAAAAGGAAAAAAGAAGGCTAAGCAAGGAGGCATAGCATGGATGCCGAAAAGATAATACAGGACCTAAACAGGCGCTTTGCCGCACCACTACCGGAGTTTTATAAGCGCCGCGTCATCTTCTGGTATGACGAAGACCGGGAATTTGAAGATCAGATAGATGATATTGCTTTGAATGATGCAAAGCTTATCAAGGCTACCGGATCAAACAATTTTGAAATAAAAAAATTACTGGCAATAGATGATACAGCAAGCAATTATCTGGTCTATTGTCCAATTTCTTTTGCGCGCCCGGAGGACAACTGGTTCCTTAATATAGAACTGTATAGCGACGAACCGTTCCGCGCTGATTTGAATACAATTTGGCTGGATGAAATGGGATTGTCTGGCTCGCAGATGTTACGAAAGCAGGTCAAACAATACCACAAGTTTTTCAACTCCAAGGAACGCCGTGCCAAGGTTGCAGCAATGGCAGGAAGTATTACTACTTCTGCACAGATGCATTTGGCAGTAATGGCAGTAATCTGCGGCGTGAAGGATATCAACCCAAATGAAATTATCCGCGCTGTCTTGAAGGATGACTTGGAAATAGAATCCAATTCAGTATATCAAGGCCTTGTTGGTTATGGTGCACAGCCAGCATTTTGGGCACTGGTACAGCAGGCAACAGGATATCAGGAAGAAGATCCAAACCTTGCTCAGCTGGCAGCGCATATTCTGCTGACAGCTTCTACCCGGACTATCCGCAAAGAATATCTAAATGGACTGGAAAACTTCCTGTCTTTGCCGCATCAGTCTTTCTGTTATGACTTTGTTTCGGATTGGTTGCATTCTTCTGACTTGCAGGATCTGTACAAAGTTGCGCGCACGGTGGAAGAAGAAACACGCCTTTACCAGCGGTTTAGTAAACTTCATATAGCGGATTTACAGGATACAGAATGCTTCCCATGTATTAATGAGGTTATCCTTACCAAGCTGATGACAGAAATTAAGGATCAGATTATTCAGGTGGATGTCATTACGCAGACGGTGGAGAAACGCCGCACCATGGTATGGTATGACACTGTGTCCAGTTACTATGAGGGCCTTTTCCAAATTGCCAAAATGCAATCTTTTTTCCTGGAACATCCGGCGGGATTCCATATGGCAAAGCCAAAGGAAATCTGGGATGGATACACACAGGATTATTATCGGATGGACAGCTTTTACCGGCAGTTCCATCTGTGTTTCCAGCGCAGCCTGAAAGCTTCCAATGATCTTCTGGATGACCTTTTTAAGCATGTAGTGGAAAAGGTGGAAGCCTTATATGCCGGTTGGTACCTGAACGGACTTGGTAGCAACTGGTCTGATGTTGCTGCAGAAGACTTGGAAAAGCACGGCTATATTCCGGAAGTAAACCGGCAAATAGATTTTTACCAAAGCAACATTCAACACAGTGACACCCGTGTATTTGTAATTATTTCCGATGCCTTGCGTTATGAAGTGGCAGCCTCTTTGTCAGAACAGCTTTGCAGGGAAACCCAAAGTAAAGTGTCTTTGGGCAGTATGTGTGGCATTTTTCCAACCATTACGCCGTATGGAATGGCTGCGCTTCTTCCTCATAAAGAACTTTCTGTACAGGAAAAATCCAATGGTGGTCTTTCTGTCCTGGCAGATGGTCAATCTACGGAAAGCAGTAACAGGGACAAGGTTTTAAAAACAGAAGATTCTGCAAGTGTGGCACTCCAATATAAGAATATTATTGGCTTAAAGCGTGCAGAAAGACAGGCCCTGGTAAAGGGCATGAATGTGGTTTACATCTATCATGACAAGATTGATGAAGCCTCGCATACCTCAGACAGTTCGGTCTTTCCTGCGTGTGATGAAGCCATTGAAGAAATTAAAAATCTGGTTCGCATCATAGTAAACGAATTTGGTGGTACGCGTGTTTTAATAACGGCAGACCACGGCTTCCTTTATACCTATAGCCCACTTACAGAAGATGACAAGGTGTCTAAAGAAAGCTGGAATGGCAAAGAAGTGGATTATGGCAGACGGTATGCCATAATGCAGGAAGAGGCCACTCCGGAATACTTGTTGCCGGTTAACTTCATGGGTGGAGGAACTGGTTACAAAGCCTTTGCCCCGCGTGAAAATGTTCGCATCAAGATGAGCGGAGGCGGGCTGAACTTTGTTCACGGAGGAATCAGCTTGCAGGAAATGGTTGTACCATTGATTGACTATCATTTCCTGCGCACCGGTAGCACAGCCTACCAAAAGAACCGTGCTTTGATAGACACTAAGCCGGTTGAAGTAAACCTGCTTTCTTCTGGTAGAAAGATCAGCAACATGATTTTCTCTTTGAATTTTTATCAGAAAGAAGCGGTTGGAAACAACCGTGAAAAAGCAAATTATTCCTTGTATTTTACGGATTCTACTGGGAAAGTGGTTAGCGATACATCGCGGATTATTGCAGATAAAACAGAGGAACAGGACAGAGTGTTCCGCTGTACGTTCAATTTGAAGTCTTTACAATTTGACAGTAAGGAAACGTACTATCTTGTAATTTCAGATGAAAGCGGATTGCAAATGCCACAGCGGGAAGAATTCCAGATTGACATTGCCTTTGCCGATGACTTCGGCTTCTTTAACTAACCCTTGAAAAGGAGGTACGCCATATGAGCTTAGATTTTGCAGATTTGGTAGGGCTTTCGGTTCTGCATGCTTCCAGGGAAACCCAGAAAGAACGGAATCTTTTTTATCAGGAATGTAACCAACAAATTGTGGATGCCGGCACCAAGGCCAGCAATCTTGCTTTGGAGGTGATAGGGAAGGCCTCCAGTCGTTATATTCCGAAAGAAGTAATTGCCGGCTGCAGCTACCTTGCGTTATATGCCTTTGCTCTTGTCCTGGAAAAACAGCGCTGCATACTTAAGAAGCAGCGTGGTCTTATGAAATTGTATTTCCAAACGTATGATTCCTTGTTTCCTTTTACCCAAGCCGAGTTTTTAACTGCGGCAATAAAGGGGCAGGAGGTTGGAAATTTCAGGGAGATTATTTCCATAAGCAAAAGCCATTTGGGTGCCTTTTGGAACGTCTTCTTCCGTGCACTGTATAAATCCGGAACAAAACAGGATTTGAAGGACATGGAAGACTATATGACGTCTATCATTCAGAACTTTGTTACCCTTGGAGATCCAAGAGACAGGAGCGCCGGTGAAATTAGTCTTGCATTTGTCTCCAATGTGGATTACCAGATGAATCATCTTCAGGAAGCTCTTATTTCAGAAATAGATATGTTTTCTGAAATTCCGGTGCGGGATCATTTGGATGAAATGAAACGGCTTTATGCGGATTTGTTAAATGGTGTAAATGCGCTGGATGATGCATCGGAAGAAGAAAAAACAATCCAGTTGGAATTACCGTTTCTACCTTTTATCTGTGACCTGGTAATGATGACAAAGCAACCAAAAACTACAAAGCTGAAAATGATAGATGATGCAACTGCTTATTTGGGCATTAACACTATCCTGACAGCGGAAGACTACATAAAAGAAATTGCAAACAATACCACAGTAGGGCAGTCCTATAAAAATATGTTTTCTGCTGGATCGCCGATTGGCACGTTCTGGACAGGAATTTTCAGAATGGGCATGCAAATGTACGGAACAGAGGATGTGCCACTGTCCATTGCCAACAATATTTTTTCCATTTTAATTCAGGTGGAAAATTATCTGGATGAAAAATACCAATTCTTAGGCGGAGAACATCTTGCAATGGACTATATGCTGCACGTTCTAGAGCAGACACATGAAGAGCTGACAAAGGAGGGCTAATACCAATGGATAACATGGAAGAGAAGATTGCGCAAGGCTATGCGGAGTTTGCGGGAGACACGGAACTTGCGGATACCGTAGGGCTTGCGGATGACGCGGCCCCTTTTGCGGACCCCGCCCAAAACGCTGCAACACAGCCGGAAGAACTTTCCGACACCAGTGACATCAACAAGAAACTTCGTGCCTTTTTTGATGGGAAAATTGTCCGCAAGGACCTGACCAAATCCATTAAAGAGGGCGCCAATGTTCCCGTTTATGTGCTGGAATTTTTGCTTGGACAATATTGCTCCACAGATGATCCGGAAGTAATTGAACAAGGGGTCAATACTGTTAAAAGCATTCTTTCCGAAAACTATGTGCGTCCGGATGAAGCACAAAAGGTTTTGGCACAATTAAGAAGAAACGGCAGCCATACCATAATTGATATGGTTACCGTGCGCCTTGAAATGAATAAAAACTGCTTTTTGGCAGAGTTTTCTAATTTAGGAATTGGCAATATTCCCATTGCGGATGAATATGCTGAAAAATATGATCGTCTTTTATGTGGCGGCATTTGGTGCATTGTGCAGCTGAGTTATGAAGCTGTCAATGAAGAAAAGCAGGACAAGGCATTTTCTCCTATTGAAATTAGAAGATTAATTCCCATTCAGATGCCGCACATTGATATAAATGAGCTGAAGCAGGGGCGCAAAGCCTTTACCAAAGAAGAATGGCTGGACATTATGATGCGCTCTATTGGTATGGAGCCGAATGAACTGAATTATCGTGAAAAATGGCTGCTTCTTACCCGCATGATTCCATTGGTGGAAAACAACTTTAATTTGTGTGAGCTTGGTCCAAGAAGTACCGGTAAATCGCACCTGTACAAGGAAATTTCCCCCAACAGTATCCTGGTTTCCGGCGGCCAGACAACGGTTGCAAACCTGTTTTACAACATGAGCAGACGGGCGGTCGGACTGGTTGGCCTTTGGGACTGCGTTGCTTTTGACGAGGTGGCCGGCATCCGTTTTAAAGACAAAGACGGCATCCAGATTATGAAGGATTACATGGCCTCCGGTTCCTTTGCCAGAGGGAAAGAGGAGAAGGCAGCTACCGCCTCCATGGTCTTTGTTGGCAACATTAACCAGAGCGTGGATGTCTTGCTGAAAACATCCAGCCTGTTTGCCCCGTTTCCGCCTGAAATGGGAACCGATACCGCTTTTCTTGACCGGATTCATTGTTATCTGCCCGGGTGGGAAATTCCCAAGTTCAGACCGGAACATTTTACGAATGACTACGGCTTTATTAGTGACTACCTGGCTGAATTTATCCGGGAACTCCGTAAGGAACAATATGGCAACAGTATTGACCAATATTTCCGGTTGGGCAGGAATCTGAATCAGCGGGACACCATTGCGGTTCGCAGAATGGTGGACGGTTATCTGAAGCTGTTATACCCAGATGGCGTGTTTACCAAGGAGGAAGTGGAAGAAGCACTTCAGACGGCATTGGAAATGCGCCGCCGCGTAAAAGAGCAGCTGAAAAAGCTGGGCGGCATGGAATTCTATGATGTAAACTTCTCCTACATTGATAAAGAGACCTTTGAAGAACACTTTGTTTCTGTACCGGAACAGGGCGGCGGAAAGCTGATTCCGGAGGGCATGTGCAATCCGGGGCAGGTTTATACCGTGTCCCGCAGCAAAACCGGAATGATAGGGCTGTTCCGCTTGGAAAGCCAGATGCTGCCGGGCAACGGGAAGTTTGAAAAGACCGGAATTGGCACAGACCGATCCGCCAAAGAAGCCACCGATACAGCATTTAATTTCCTGAAAGCAAATGGAAACCGCATTAGTGGAACCATCAGCACGCAGACCAAAGACTATATTGTTAACTATCAGGATTTGCAAGGCATTGGCATGACCGGTAAACTGGCTCTGCCAACGCTGATTGCATTGTGTTCTGTTGCACTTGCCAAACCGGTCCTGAGCTCCACTGTGGTTTTGGGAGAAATCAGCATCAGCGGAACCCTGATGAAGGTAGAAAACTTGGCAGACACCCTACAGGTTTGCCTTGATTCCGGCGCAAAGAAAATCCTGCTGCCGCAGACGTCCTTTGTGGACTTTGCAACGGTTCCATCCGACTTGATGAGCGCGTTCCAGCTGATTCCGTACCAGAGTGCGGAGGATGCGGTGTTTAAGGCGTTGGGGGTAGAGTAAGGACTGCGCACATTAGAATATACTTATAGGTAAACAAGAAGCCAGGAGCCAGGAGCGTTCCTGGCTTTTCTTTTTCCTGGCGAGCCAGCTTTTTATAAAAAGGTAAGCGTCAAATAATCTGACGGATTTTTAAATTAACACAAATATCGCATAATAC
>CAVFBE010000086.1:0-6682 GCA_963620745.1 Muribaculaceae bacterium
ATGGGTTTATGATAACGTTGTCCAGTTCGGCTCGCTTTCCGTCATAGGATATGGATACGTTGGTAAGCAGGCAGTCCCCTTCGTGCAGCACGCTTCGGATGATTGCGGTTGCAATTTGTTCGCCGTTTTGTCCTGCGGCGCGCTTTTGAACTTCATCCAAGTCTGTTGGAGTCCAGTGGGTTGGGGGCTTTTTGCTGGCAATGACAGCAAGCAGGATTCCTGCGGTTAGAAGTATTAGGGTGATTATTGCAATGAAGTAGATAAGTTGGGACATGGTGGGAACACCTCTTTCTGGTTTTAGGATAGCATAAAATCCGGCAGTGTGGAGGAAGAATCCGGTAGTATCCGGCGGTTTCACGGCGGTTTCACGGCACTATCCGGCATTTTTTTGGTGTGGAGAGCTACATCGCCCGGGAAAAGGAAAAGCCGGGAAATGCTCCCGGCTTCTACGTTATGTTTCATCACTGACGTAGCTTTTTCACGAATTCCTCCGCATTAAGGGCCACAGCGGCAGAGTCGTCAGTCAGAAGGCCGTCATCCGTCAGAAGCTGTGTATCTAGCACAGATTTGATTGTTACCGCAATACTTGCGCAGGAGGCAATTACCTTCTTGGAGTCTGCGGCATAAAGACTGTAGTCATAGCCTTCTGCTTTTACAACGTCTTCCATTCTGTAGATGAACGGCAGGAAATAAGCATCCAGTCTTGCCAGGAGATTGTAAAACAGATAGGTTCTGCGGCGGATTGCCTCGCACTGCTTGGATGCGGTATTCAACTGTTCTGCAAGTTGTGTGGCTTCCAGTTGGTTAATCTTTGCCTGGTCAAGATTTTTATCAGCGGCTTTTCCGGCTGCCAGACCCATGACAAGCAGTGCTGGACCGGCAACCAAGCCGCCCAACACCATTGCACCACCAGTCATGCCCAAGCCTCCGGCAGCAAGAGAGCCACCTCCAAAGAAAGCCAATGTTGCATTGGTTGCTGCAGCGCCACTAAGTGACGCAATAGTAGTTCCCGTTGATGCACAGGCAAGTGCCTGGGCTGCACCGTATGCGCCAAAAGCGGCCAATGCACCACCCGCTGTTCCTGCCACGCTTCCGCCGGCAAGAGGAATGGCAAAATTGCAGAGATTCCGGAGTTCTACAAAATCCTGCTCATCAATGTGAAGCTTACTCAGTTCACTCAGTCCTTCTGTTTTCCGGAAGTCTACATTTTTCAGCTTTGTGAACGTGTTCAAAAACTGCGTCATATTCTCATTCAGAAAAAATACTTTTTCTTCACCAAGGCACTTCAATGCCTGGCTGCAGCTTGCTCTTTGTGCATTTATCTGTTCTGTGGACTCCGCAACAATCTGATTGGCAGATTTATTAATCTGACTTGCAGCATGCACATCCAGACCGGCTTTCACGGTTTTTCCGGCTCCTACCGAACCTGTTACTGCTGCAATTCCTATAAATAAAGGTACTAGCACCTTCCACTCCTCCTTAAAGCATGATTAACGCTTTTACTGCAAGCAGAATGTCATTCCTGCGCTTTTCAAGCTCTTTTATCTGTTTTTCAATGACCAGATACGGTCTGTCTGTTCCCTTAAGCCAGGTAATTTCTTTTTCTATGTCACTGACCGTTAAAATGCTATTTTCCATTTCCAGAAAAACGTCTTTCGGAATATCCAGCTTTCGGACAACATACTTGAGAAGTTTTCGTTCCTCTTCCCCATACTCGTTGTCTCCATAGGAAATTGTCAGCATGTCCCAGAGAATGAGTTTAGGGGTTACAAAGCCAGTGTTGAAAATTTGTTCTCCAGATAAGGCTGCTTCAATGCCGTCCTGGATTACATCATAATAATCCGTAGCATCAATTAATTTTTCCATTTGTTCTTTGCAGGACTTTATAATGGCCTCTTTATGCGCTTCAAACTCAGGATCCAGTTCCCCGCCAATAAAGACAAACTTTTCCTCTTCCTCCGGCGTAATCTTCCCATCAATTGCCATCAGATAATAAAATATCTTCACCGCGTTCTGTGGAGCAATGGCTGCCACACCAGTTGCCTCAATGGCGGCTTTTTCCGCTGCGGCCTGCTTTCTTTTCTGCATAATCTGCTTTTTCTGTTCCACAACAATTTTTACAGATTCTGAAATCTTATCTGCTTCCTTCTGAGTTGCATCCTGCAATGTTTTTGCACCAGCCTGGGCCTTTTCCACGCCAATTTGGGCAGCTGCTGCAGCTTTTTCTGTTGCTTTCTTTGCAGCGTCTTCGGCTTTTTTCAAAGCGCCACTAAAATCAAATTTTGCCATATCGGTCTCCTATAAAATCAATGCCTCATCCGAAATCATAAGGTCGTCAAATTCTTTCTGTGTTGTGAATTGCACTTCTCTGCCAAGCACTCTTTGAATGACAACATTTCCCTTAATTACAAGGTCAGAATCTCCGGCTACTATGCCCTGATTCATGTACTCAAACCCCGTCAGGAATGCCTCTATGTCCTCTGCAATGTAGTTTGATATACGTTCCTCAAGAGCCGCTCTGTATGCGAAAAATTGTTCAACTACGTTCTCTGTCTTTGCATTGGTAAGAAGAAGCTTTTCGTGAAGCAGCTCCGCTTCCTTTTGTTCATTTGACAGCTCCTTCACAACGGCAACCGCCGCTCTGCCCGCTCCAATATAATTGAATCTTGCTGCAAATGTACCAGCGAACAGAGCCCATTGTCCGTAGGATTCAATGGCTGCATGTATAGCAGCGTCTGCTGTGTCTGCCATGGTGAAGGTCATGCTGGAAATCATTAGCATTCTGTCAATTGTCCGGTTTCCAAAAGGAATGGTGCTTTTCCAATCAATGTCATTTAAAGTTTTATGTTCAGCCACCTGCATTCCAAGCCTGCTTGCAAAGAAAAAGACCCGTGTGCAAATTTCATTAAGAATGACAGGTATGCTCTGTTTCTCAAGCTCCTTATACAGGCACCACTCATGACGCAGATCTATCTTCTGTTTTGTATACAGGTCATCTACAAAAGCCGGCAATCCAGTGTCCTTAAAAAATGGAAGACTTGCTAATTCATGCAGGAACGATACGAATACTCCTGGAATTCCCATTCCGTCACCGGCAGTATTTTTGGAACCGCCCATGTCACTTACAAGATGCCCAAACCAGTTGTTGGCACACTTTGCAATTTCATAAATCATCGGTATTGATGCTACACAATGAGCTATTTCCCGAAGTGCTTTTGGGATTTCTTCTCCGTTCTTTTCCTGATAGGATTTTTCTCCCAAAGCTACCAGCCAGTTCAAAACGCCGGTAAGTATAGCCGGTGCCAGCGTTTCCACAATATCCTTTGCCTCTGTCTTAACCAGTATAAAATGCCATTCACCCTCTTTGTTTACAAAGGTTCCAATCCTTAAAAACTGCACAATAATGGATGACAGCAAACCAACTGGGGTTGGATGATGTGCAAGGTCGGCAAGATGATGATTCTTTGCAGAAACTCCGATTCCTTCGCCTTTCCATACATTATCCTGTGCAACCTTAAACTTCTTCTCCAGATTTTTAATGTAGTCCTCCAGGCGGTCTCCACCAAGGCCGCTGTCTTTGGCATATTCCTGAATAAAATTATTAACCTGCTTGTGGGACAGTGCCAGATTCGATTTGTCAAAGCTTATAGACCCAACATAAACCGAATCAATCACGCCTGCAAAAAGGCCACTTATCATACCAAGTGCATAATCCGTTCTGGAGCCATCAAAAGCATATTTCTCCAATTGCTCATTTACCTCTGCAAGAGCAGCATCAAGCTGAGCATCGGAAAGCTGTTCTTCAGCGCTTACCGGAACCAATCCGGATTCTGCTTTGAATTCAATTTCCGCAGCAATAATTTCCTGGCAACACTGCATATAACTTCCTCCAAAATATTTTTGAATTACGTCATGTGTTCATGAAGATTATCTCATGGAATTATCTTTCGTACAATGTTAGGGTGTCCCAAAAAGTGGGCTTTACCTTTTATGCATGGGGAGTTTTTTGGTGTGGAGGGCTACATCGCCCGGGAAAAGGAAAAGCCAGGATTGGCTCCCGGCTTTTACGTTAACTATTTCTAAAAATTCAGCACCTGGCGGCTGTCTAGGATTGGTACAAACATTTTATAGTTCTTCTGTCTGTGCTATCTCCAACCAATTTTATATCCATGCTTGGATATTGCGTTTTAAGCAAAGATGCCACTTGGAGAATTCGCTTTAAGAACAAGATATGTGCCACCTCTGCAATGGATTTGTAATCCAAAATGATAAGCAGTTCCTTACAATCAGGAAGCCTATCTACTAAATTTAAGATATCCAACTCTGACTGGTATGACAAAAGTTTCATTCCTGATACCTTTCGACGGCAAATCGGAAAATCAAAAATATTCATTTCATCTTCAATTTCATAATATTTTGAAGCTTCTGCGGCACCTACTATCTTTGGAATTTGTGTCGGCAATGACCGTCCATCAAGATAAATATTCAAAAGTTTATATGTCGACTTCATTGCTTTATTCCTCAAAAATCAAAGGCAATCCCAGTATCATTTACAATAGCTTTTTCTGCGTAGTCAAGCATTACTTCGTAAACAGGTCTGATGATTGAATTTACTTCTTTTTGCAAACGTGTTTCCAGCCAGGCTTTGAAGGTCCGGCATTTATCCGGGAGAAAAAAATCACAGTCGCCCCAGTCAAAAAAAGCATCTAATTTATCCCACATTTCTGTAAGAAATCCATCCCGTTCAAGGGCGTCTGCAACGCCTTGGTCAAAATAATATTCTTCGCTGTTAGGCCCATCGATATAGGAATAGTTAACGGGGTCATTGTAATGAACCGAGTCCTTGTTTAAAGCTACACGCAACCACATTTTACATTTCCTCCCTTCGTTTGATTTTGATATAACTTTTAGTCTTATTATAAATGCATGCCGCCGCATATGGAATTCCTATTACAGAACCTGGCAACAGTCTTAAGTCAATACTGGATTCCATATTGGCCTAGTGTGGAGGGCTACATCGCCCAGGAAAAGGAAATCCATAGACATCCGCCCCCATTTAGGGTATGATTTTAGCAATAAGCACCAATTTATTTTGGAAAGGATGTTGGAATATGAAGACTTTGCTGAAAAGTGCCAGGATTTATGACGGAACGGGCGCAGACGCGTTTGTTGGCGATGTATTAATTGACGGTGACAAAATAGTTTGCGTTGGCCCTTGTATTGACGCGGATGCGGACAAGGTCATAAATCTTGAGGGCAAGTCCGTTTCTTCCGGCTTCATTGATGCGCATTCCCACAATGACTGGTTTGCCATTAAGAAGAATCCGGAGCCATATTTTGATCCTTTCATCCGGCAGGGGCTGACCACGTTTGTGGCCGGGAACTGCGGCCTGTCCACCGTTGGCTTTGAAAAGGACTGCCAGTATGTGGACAAGATGGGCGGCGGATTATTCTTTTTCCATGACACCACCGGGGAATACGGAACCGTGGAGAAATACTTTGCAGCCATAGACCGCAACACGCCCTGCAACATTGCCGCCCTTGTTGGCCATTGCTCCGCCAGAGCCGCAGTTGCCGGCTTTGAGAATAGGAAGCTGACCGCAGAGGAAGAAACGCAGATGCTTGCCATTTTAGAGAAAGCCTTACAGCAGGGCGCTGCCGGCGTTTCCCTTGGCTTGATGTATGAGCCGGGTCTGTACGCTGACACAGAAGAGCTGCGCAAGGTTGTTGAACTGTGCGTTAAATACAACAAGCCGCTAACCGTGCACCCCCGCGCCGAGTCAAAAGTATCTATGGCCTACCCGCAATTGTGGGGCCGCTCCCACCTCCTGCGTGCCCTGGACGAGTTAGTGGAAATCTCCAAAGGCACAAACCTGAAATTGCAGTACTCCCACGCCATTTTCGTCGGCACCAGTTCCTTCAAGGACAAGGACGAATTTGTGCAGATCATCAACCAGCTGCGAGCCGACGGCGTGGACGCCATGTTTGACATCTATGATGAATGCCTGGGCGTATCCGTTATTACCGTAGTGCTTCCCACGTGGTACCAGGGCATGAGCCCCGAAGAGCGCAAGAAGCCGCTGAACCGCATTAAGCTGGCCGCCCTGATTAAAGCCACCAGCCGCCTGCTGGGCTTCGGCTTCAAGGACATCCAGATTGCCTATATTGGCGAAGGCCACGAGCAGTACGAAGGCAAAACCGTCCATGACATTGCCATAGAGGAAGGCCTGAGTGACCTGGACGCCTATCTCATGCTTTGTGAAAAGAGCCATTTTACCGGGCGAGTTAATATGGGCCCATATTCCACTCCCGACATTATTAAAGAGTTTGAACACAACGAACACTGCTTATACATGACCGACGCCTGGGTAGAGGAACACGGCGTTCAGAACCCTGCCATTTATGACTGCTTCCCGAAGTTCCTTCGGGACTCCTTACTTGGCACAGGAGACACCATGCCGAACACCATCCGCCGGATGACGGGCGCAACCGCAGACCGCTTCATGCTGAAAGACAGAGGCTACGTAAAGGAAGGCTACTACGCTGACCTTACCGTCTTTGACGAAGACGAACTGAAGTCCGCCACCCCGGACCAGACCAAGTCCTTCGGCATTGACAAGGTCTTCATCAACGGCAACCTGGTCCTTGACGGCGGCACCCTTGACACCACCCTCCTGCGCAC
>CAVFBE010000087.1:0-6059 GCA_963620745.1 Muribaculaceae bacterium
AGGTTAATCAGCATGGTCAGTACCATCAGAATGGCGGCAATGGCGAAAGCTACGCCAAACTCCCCTTCTTCCTTTGCGTAAACGTAAAGGGCAACGGTTAAGGTGGCACCCGGACTGGTCAGTCCGGAGAAGAGGCCGTGGATGGCGTGGGCAAAGCCGGCGGTAAAGAGCAAGGCGGCGGACTCGCCAAGGATGCGGCCGACGGTTAAGATACAACCGGTTACAATGCCGTCTACGCATCCGGGCAGGACGACGGTACGAATAACGCGCCATTTGCCCGCGCCCAGGCCAAATGCACCTTCCCGATAACTCTGCGGCACCGTCTTCAGGCTTTCCTGCGTGGTGCGCATAATGGTTGGTAAGTTCATCATGACCAAAGTCAGCGCACCCGCCAGAAGACTGGTGCCGAAGTTATTGGAGAACAGCAGCATGCCAACCAGGCCGTAGATGATGGACGGAATGCCGGAGAGCGTTTCCGCCGCATATTCAATTAAGGCAACCAGCTTTTTATTTCTGGCGTACTCTGTCAGATAAATGGCGGCGCCAACGCCGAGCGGCAACACAATCAGCAACGTGGCAAGGATGATGTAAAGCGTGTTCAGAATATCCGGCAGAATGCCAATCCGGTTGCTTAAATAGCTTGGCTTGGTGGAAAGGAGCTCCCAGGTGATATTGGGAACACCCTTTACCATGACATAAATCAAAATGGCTAAAACCAAACTGACAGAGACCACGGCGGAGAAATACATTAAGCCGCGCATGGTACCGATATACAGCTTTCGTTTTGTGCTAATCTTCTGTTTCATGATCAGTCCTCCTTACTTCGTTTCAGGAAGTAGTTCAGCGTGGCGTTGATCAGCATAATAAACAGGAACAGCACCAGGGCAATGGAGAACAGAGCATTTCTCTGTAAGCTACCCGGACTGGAATAAGACATTTCACTGGCAACCGCCGTGGTCAGGAAGCGGACACTCTGGAACAAGGAGTTCGGCATATTTGCCACGTTGCCCGCAACCATCATAACGGCCATGGCTTCGCCAATGGCACGCCCTACACCAAGAACCACTGCGGCGGCAATGCCGCTTTTGGCTGCCGGAACCGATACTTTAAAGTAGGTTTCTACCGGCGTTGCGCCCAGTGCCAAAGAAGCATCTTCATATTCTTTGGGTACGGCGTCCAACGCCGTTACGCTGACTTTAATAATGTTCGGCAGGATCATGACAGCCAAAACCAGGATGGCCGCCAGTAAGCTGGCACCGTCCGGCACATGGAAGATATTCCGGATGGCCGGTACTAAAAACAGCATACCTACCAAACCATAAACAACAGACGGGATACCGGCCAGCAGATTGATGGCGGCTTCCAAAACGCCTCTGACCTTCTTGTTGACCATTTTGGACAAGAAAACGGCCGTAAAGACACCAATCGGAACGCCAAGTAAAATGGCGCCGGCGGTGCCGTAAACACTGGTCAGGATAAACGGCAGGATTCCGTATTTTGGCTCTGCAGCGGTAGAGGCCCATTCCTTTCCGAACAGGAAAGGAATCAGGCCGATTTCTTTGATTGCCGGAATACCGGAAATAACCAGGTAAACCGTAATCAGCAGAACGCATGCTACCGTAATGAGCCCCAGAATCAGGAAAATCCCGTAAACAAAGTTTTCTAACGCTCTCTTTTTCTTCATACGCTCAACTTCTTATTTGGATACCGGAACAACACCGGCAGCAGTAATGGTATCTTTGGCAGCATCGGAAGTTACATAATCAAAGAACTTCTGTGCGCTTTCGGAAAGGGCTGTGTCTTTCTTGGTAACCAGAACGAACGGTCTCTGGATAACATAGGTGCCGTTCTGGATGGTTTCTTCACTAGGAGCAACCTTGTTGACGGTCAGAGCCTTAACCGTGTCCTTTACGGAAGCAAGGGAGGCGTAACCAATGGCTGCGGGGTTTCCGGCAACGGTGGTAATTACATCGCCCGTGGAAGTCAGTTCCTGACGATATTTGCAACTGTCTTCGGTCTTGGTAATGGATTCAAAACCATCTCTGGTTCCGCTGCCGGCTTCACGGCCAATCAGAACAATTTCCTTATCTTCCCCACC
This sequence comes from Muribaculaceae bacterium, assembly GCA_963620745.1. Lineage (GTDB taxonomy): Bacteria > Bacillota > Clostridia > Oscillospirales > Acutalibacteraceae > RUG420. Next base: position 2,099 of record CAVFBE010000087.1, read on the forward strand.
AACATCTTTCCAGTTGGTAATTTCACCGGTGTAGATTTTGGCAATGGTTTTTACATCCAGGTCGGATACCGGGTTAGCCGGGTTTACAATAATGGCAATGCCATCGTAAGCAAGAGTGGTACCTACCAGACCCTTTGCAGTTTCTTCATCTTTCAAAGCGCGGCTGGAAAGTCCGATGTCGCAACGGCCTTCTTCTACGGCCTGAATGCCGGAGCCGGAACCGGTGGCGTTGTAGGTAACGGTAATACCGGTGTCAGATTCAAATGCTTCACTTAATGCGCCAATGACGCTACTCATAGAGGTGGATCCGTCCGTTGTTACACTTTCACTTTTGGAACCGCAGCCGGCGAAAGCAGCGCAGATGAATAGAACGGACAACAGTAAGCTGACAATTTTTTTCATAGGGAAAACTCCTTCTCTTTTTTCAAATCAACTATTTGCTTACATTCCCTATCTTACAAATGGCGCGTAAAATCCGAACGCAGGAAGCTGTAAAATCCATGTAAAATACAAAATCCACGCTCCTGGAATTTCCAAAAGCGTGGACGTTTTGTTTTTATTTTCTTTTCTGCGATGCAGTGTTCCTTTTATTCCGCAGGAACTTCAGCCGGAGCAGCTTCTACAGATTCTTCTGCAGGAGCTTCTTCCCCTTCTGCTTCTTTCTTGTCTTTCAGAATGGACTGGTCAGCAACCAGAACAGCGGCAGACGGATCAGACTTATCAGCGTTGTCAAAGTCATAGTCTTTGCCCGGCAGAATGGCGTTCAGCAGGATGCCGGCAATGGAACCGGTGGCAAGACCGGACAGAGTAATGGCAACGGTACCAATATGGAAGGTAATACCATCAGACATACCCAGAGAGCAAACCAGGATAATGGCTGCAATAATCAGGTTTCTGGACTTGGAGAAGTCTACCTGATTTTCTACTACGTTTCTGACACCGGCACCGGAAATCATACCATACAGGATGAAGGAAATACCACCGATAACAGCAGATGGCAGCAATTCAATGCAGGCAGCGAACTTCGGGCAGAAGGCCAGAACAGTGGCAAAGCCGGCAGCAATCCGGATAACGCGCGGGTCATAAACCTTGGTCAGAACCAGAACACCGGTGTTTTCACCATAGGTGGTGTTGGCAGGACCACCTACCAAGGAGGCAAGAGTGGTTGCAAGGCCGTCACCAAGCAGGGTTCTGTGGAGGCCCGGATCCTGGATGTAGTTTCTGCCGCAGGTTGCGGAGATGGCGGAAATATCACCAATGTGTTCCATCATGGTGGCCAGGGCAATTGGAACAATGGCAATGATGGCACTTAATACCAGACCTTTGTTAGCAAAGTCAACGCCCAGAACGGTGCTGGCTTTATGAATTGGGAAACCAATCCAGGCAGCGGCTTTCAGATTATCAAGCGCACTCTGCTGGAACAGAATCATATTCGGGCTGCCGTTTACGGCAATGTAGGAAACGCCATTTGCATCTACATACTGCTGACCCATGGTCAGTGCAAAGATGGTGGCAATGGCAACAGAGCCAAGAACACCAATCAGGATTGGCAGAATTTTTGCCATGCCCTTGCCCCAGATGTTAAAGACAATAACCAGTACCAGAGCAATCAGGGCAAGTCCCCAGTTGGTAGAGCAGTTAGAAACTGCAGAACCGGCAAGGCCAAGTCCGATGGCAATGATGATAGGTCCGGTAACAACCGGCGGGAAGAAGCGCATTACTTTGTTTACGCCTACTGCCTTGATGATGGCAGCCAGGATGAAGTAAACCAAGCCGGCGCACGCAACACCTAAGCAGGCATACGGCAGTAGCTGTGCCTGAGTATATTCCCCACTTCCTGCTGCCGGGGCAATGGCGTAATAGCCGCCCAGGAAGGCAAAGGAAGAGCCTAAGAAGGCCGGTACTTTAAACTTGGTCAGTGCGTGGAACAGAAGAGTTCCAAGACCTGCGCAAAGCAATGTGGTGGAAACGTCCAGACCAGTCAGAAGCGGAACTAAAACAGTGGCTCCGAACATGGCGAACATGTGCTGCAGACCAAGCACCAGCATTTTGGGAATGCCAAGCTGTCTGGCGTCTCGGATGGCGGTATCTTTCTCCATACTACATTCTCCTTTTTTCAAAAAAAGAGTAACAACAAAACTCCGGAACGGGAACTTGCTGTTACTCACCTCAAACTTTCCCGACTATCTTATCATTTACCCTATAGACTACGCAAGATAAGGTAGACGAAAAATAAAAGTTCTACAAAATGGCCAAAAAGAAGCTCCGCATTTTTGCGGAGCTTGTCAGATAACTTAGGCAGCCGGTTCTTCCTTTTCCAGATAACGGTAACAAACAGCAGCCAGTGCGGCGCCAATTAACGGAGCAACAATAAATACCCAAAGTACTTTAATAGGATCCGTGTTGCCGGCAATGGCAGCAACTACGGCCGGTGCAATGGATCTTGCCGGGTTTACAGAAGTGCCGGTCAGACCAATGCCCAGAATGTGAACAAAGGTCAGGGTCAGACCGATAATCAGTCCGCCAAAGGAACCATGTTTAAACTTGGCAGAAGTAACGCCAAGGATGCACATAACAAAAACAAAGGTCAGCACAATTTCTACCAGCAATCCGGCCCACACGTTTCCAAACACGCCGGAAAGACCATTGGCACCATATCCACCGGTCATATCCTTTACACGGCCCAGACCGAAGATGGCTGCCAGCAATCCGCTACCGCAGAATGCACCAAGAATCTGTGCTACCACATATCCGCAAAAGTCCTTTGCAGAAAGTCCCCCGTTCATAAATACAGCCAGGGAAACGGCCGGGTTGACATGGCATCCGGAAATATTGCCAATGCAATAAGCCATTGCCACAATGGACAAACCAAAGGCTAACGCCGTTAACAGATAGCCGCTACCAAAGGATGCGTCACACCCTACCAGCATTGCCGTACCGCAGCCAAAGAAGACCAGCGTAAAGGTCCCAATCAGTTCTGCCAAATACTTCTTCATAAAAATCCTCCTTTGTGTGTCCGACACACTGTTAATTCTTAAACATTCTACTACAAAACCCTATTTATTCCTAGAATGAAAACCAGAAAGAAAAAACTTAAAAATCCGAAAATTAATCCTTGAAACCGGGTACCTCTTATGATATAGTAATAGGGCAGTCAACGAGCTGCCCAATACGCGGATGTGGCGGAATTGGCAGACGCGCTAGATTCAGGTTCTAGTGAAAGTTAATTTCATGTGGGTTCAAGTCCCGTCATCCGCACCAAAAAAGGATCCCCACGTAAAACGTGGGGTTTTTCTTTTGCGGGCATAGCCCTTGCTCCTCGCGGATGCGTACAACGCATAAATGCGGTCTGTCAGTCGCGTATGCCCTCTTTTATTTACTTGCTTTTTTAAAAGCGCCTGTATCCGAGAAACTTAGTTGGTCACTTAGCTTGTCCTCTTCTAACTGGTTCTTTATATATTCCGCAATTCGGCTCGTATTCTTTCCTGCCGTATCGACGTAATATCCTTTACACCAAAAGGACCGATTTTTATATTTGTATTTTAGCTCGCCGAATTGCTCATAAATCATCGTGCTACTTTTTCCTTTTAGATATCCCATGAAAGATGAAACAGACATTTTGGGCGGAATTTCAAGAAGCATGTGTACATGGTCTGGGCACACTTCGGCTTCTATTATATTGACCCCTTTCCATTCGCAAAGTTGTCTTAATATTTTTCCTATCGCAACTCGTTTTTCTCCATAGAATACTTTCCTTCGATACTTAGGTGCAAAGACTATGTGGTATTTGCAATTCCATTTTGAGTGCGATAAACTGTGAATGTCATTTAGACCCATGATTTCCTCCTCCTAGTGCATTGCAGTTGGCAGACCGCAATAGCAGTTTACTTGGTGGAGGATTTCTGGTCAAATGCATAGCTTAACGGAACCCCGCGTGCAACGCGGGGTTTTCTGATTACAA
>CAVFBE010000088.1:0-5695 GCA_963620745.1 Muribaculaceae bacterium
GTGAAGCCGAAGGTACTCCAGCCTATCCGATCTTTGTTTCTCTTGGATCAAATACGTTCGGATTAATAAAAGAACACGGAAAATGGAAAATTTATTCTCACAACTACAATGACGTTATCCTATACGAAGAATCTTTAACAGAAGAAATAGCCCTAAACAAATCCGAAATCGAAAGAGAAGTTTTCAGTGAAAACACAAAGTTTGTTTCTCTCATTGAAGAATCGCTACCATTACAGCAGGCGGAACCAGCATCTAATCCTTATACAGAATATGCTTATTCTCCTAGTCGTGCTGTGGCTTATGCCAAGAAATTCGTAGTTAATAGAAACACCCTGTTTTATTTAGTAACAAGTAACGGCGTAGAAAAAGATTGCACTAATTTTGTTTCTCAGGCTGTATCTTACGGGTTTGGATCAGGCTCTAACTATTCTTCGTTTTCATCTTATCGACGAAAAAGTGGCAGTTACTCAACAGGATGGACCGGCGGATCTGGAGGTGGAACATCCAGTTGGGAAAATGTCGGACCGCACTGGACATACATGCGTTCTACCAAAACAAATCAAGAAGGACCCAGAACGTCTGCAATTTCTGTTAGCTCAATTATTGCAGGAGACGTAATGCAAATTGACTTTACTAAAGATGGAACTTATGATCATACCGTAATCTGTGTAGACACCTCCACCAAGAAGTTCGCACAACATAGTTCTAATGGATTCCGATATGCCAGTGACTATTCTGGTAACAAGCGATGTTATAGACCCACTCGTTACAGAGTTTATTAAGCAAAAAACACAGGAATCATCTATTCGCCTGGCATCCGCAAACTATGTTCCAAATTTCTGTGAAAACGGAGGAATAATAAGTGAAAAAGAAATGTTTCATCAAAGCTTGTTTGGTAGTGCTTTGTATCATTCTTATTGCCATTACCATCTATGCTTTGCTCACACGACCAAAGACTGATTATTCAGAAGCAGAGGTTAAATCGGCCATACAAGTAGTTCAAGAGGGACCCGGTTCGGTGTCTTATCTCACCATCACCAATTTGCATTATGATCAAGAGGCAACAAAAAAAGCCTACGCAGAAAACCGAGATGGTCTTTTAAAAAAAAGATATGGTTCAAAAATTTTGGTTTTACGCGGAGACATAGCTGTTGGGGATAACGTCCCTCAAGGCACAGGCTTTGAAGCTGGAACAGTCCAACCAGACTACCAATTTATAATGGTTCAATCAGGCAAAGACAGCCAGTGGGAACTTGCAGACGGAGGCTATCCTTAATTCTTGTCAAAAACAAAAGCTTCTATCCTAAAATAGTAAAACAAAAAAGACTGCAGTGCGCCATTTTGACACTCTGCAGTCTTTTCTTATTCTTAGTTTTTTATTAATAAGGGCACGCACGAACACCGCTGAGGTCGGCAACTATTTCGCCGGCAATCAGCAAGCCGGCCACCGCCGGCACAAAGGCGGTACTGCCGGGAATATCCCGGCGGTCCACGCATTTGCGCTCGGCGCCCGGCGGGCAAATGCAGTTGGTCCGGCAGCTGATGGACATATCCTCTATCGGCCGTACCGGCTGCTCATCCGAGTAGACCACCTTCAGCTGCCGGATGCCCCTGCGTTTGCATTCGCGGCGCATGACCCGGGCCAGCGGATCCACCCGTGTTTCATAAATATCCGCTACTTTCAACCGGCCCGGGTCCAGCTTATTGCCGGCGCCCATGGCACTGATAATCGGCACCCCTTTATCCTGGCACCGCTGAATTAATTCCAGCTTTGCGGTTACCGTGTCTACGGCATCCACCACATAGTCATATTCTTCAAACGGGAACGTATCCGCGTTCTCCGGCAAAAAGAAGCACTGATGCATGGTAACCGTCACCGTAGGATTAATGTCCAGCATCCGGTCCCGCATGACTTCCACTTTATGCTTGCCAACCGTTTTCCGCGTAGCAATAATCTGCCGGTTCAGATTGGTCAGGCAAACGCGATCATCATCAATTAAGTCAAAGTGCTGCACCCCACTGCGTACCAGTGCCTCGCAGACATATCCGCCCACGCCGCCGATGCCAAACACTGCCACCCGCGCATTCTGCAGCCGCTCTATGCCTTCCTTCCCCAGCAATAATTCGGTTCTGGAAAACTGATTTAACACGCAATTCACGTCCTTCTCTTCGCAGTAATGCAGCTATTATACACCGCCGCTCAGATTTCGCCACCACATTTCTGACTATCCTCCGGCACCCAGACCAGTTTCCCGGTTTTCACCGCTTCTTCATATCTGGATATTTTATAGGCGAGTCGGTTCATTGTCTTTTCAATCTGCTCTTTCTGTTCCTCCAGTGTTGTCATCTGCTCTTGTAGCAGTTGTAATCTGGCCGGTATGGTGGAGTCCCCTTCCTGAAACAGCCGTTGATATTCAATTAAAGCTTCAATGGGCAGACCGGCACCTCGCATACAAATGGCAAGCTCCACCCACCCCAGGTCACTTTCCTGATAATTGCGGATGCCGCCGGCGGTTCTGCTAACCTCCGGAATAACTTTTACCCGCTCATAATAACGAAGGGTATCCTGCGAGATCCCATATTTTTCTGCTACTTCTTTAATAGTCATACGCGTTCTCCTTAAAGGATTTCCTTTACCTCTTTTATCCAGCTTTCAATTTCTGCAGTTGGCGTTTGCAGTTGGCTTCCTCCGGTCGAGTCAAACTGAACCTGCATGCTACAACGCGTAGTTGCGCCTTTACAAGCCTTTTGCATGTCCTTAATAACATGACCGGGCCAGCCGCCATTTGTCATAAACGGAACAACTGTTTTTCCGCTGAAATCATTTTGATACAAAAACGTACGCACCGCCGGCGCCATGGTATACCACCAGGTCGGCGTACCTACTGCTATTACATCATAGCCGTCCAGCATACAGCCGTCTATCGGATTGCCCGCTTCCGGCTTTCTTTCAGCCTTACCTGGCACCTGCATCAGTAGTTTTATTTCCGGCTCATAGCCGCGCTGCACTTCATCCTGTCCTTGATTTACTATATCGTCATAACTTCCGGTGTAAGGAACTACGGTATCAATCCTTACCAAATCCCCGCCGGTTTCCTCCTGAAGCTTTTTGGCAATTCGTTCAGTGTTCCCGTTGGACCAGGTGTAATACACAATCAGCATTCTTTTCATCTGTAAAACCTCTTTTGTAAAACCTCTTTATTAAAATAGATTCTATTAACGTAAATTCTTCCTTCTTCGAATTCTGCTTCCTCAGCAAAGCGAAAACTTCATCGACAAGATAAAGACTACATCGCCAAAACACAGCCTCTTATCAAGCCCAGTTCGTCATTGGCAGAGGGAAGCGTTTTCAAAGCCAAGCCGTCCTTAGCAGAAGGAGCCCTTTCCCAAAACTAAGTTCCTATCATTAAGTTGTATCATTAAGCCGCCACCACTAAGTCAAGCTGCCGCCATCAGGGCAAGCCGCCATCAGGGCAAGCCGCCATCATTAGGGCACCAAAATAAAGTTCTCCCTACCCTGTTTAAGCATACTGCCTGGAGTTAACTCTAAGTCAAGTGCTTTCCGTAAGAATTGAGGAATCCTCTCCCGGGCTCAATTCCGGGCTCAATCCCAGACTTCCGGCCATACACCACGTCTATGAGTAACACCTAAGGATGGGTATCTGCAATATTTCCCAATGCACCCACCCCAGAAAACAGCTTTTCCGTTACTAAAACCAGGTCAAAAGGATGGGTATCTGCCAAAAATTCGTGTGTCCCCACCCTTTTTGTCATACAAGTTAATTTCAAGAGGCAACTTCTCATGGTGGAACTTGCAAAGTTGGCGCTTCCACCTCCCCTATAATTCAGACGCGAGGCCGCCAAAAAGCAATAAAATCATGGTGGAAACAGTAAAATGCCTGTATCCACCTCCCTTCATACACTGATGCCGTAGCCTTTTGAAGTGCCTTTTCTTGCCTTCAAGGGAGGTGGACGATGGTGAAAGCACGTCTCCACCATGATTTTTGCTTACCTGCGGATGCTTTTTTCCTTGTTGCAAGGGGCGCGGAAGAAGATAAATTGCCACAGCCACCATGATTTCAAGAAAAATACAGGCCGCGCTTGTGATGACTGTTTGCCGGATTTCTGCAGTTAGTCACCCTTAAAATGGTCCCTGCATACCATTCAAAACCATCAAAAGGGGTGACCTACCTTCCAGTTTCTTTGTAATTGTCACCCTTTTCAGCCCCTTGCACTTAACTCCATTCAGCAATACTGTGATGACTAATCCCCAGAAAGCCATGCCTAGTCACCCTTCCGCCTAACGTACTGCACCTTCAGCCGGTATTTCTGTGATGACTAATCCCCAAAAACTCTGTACTTAGTCACCCTTTTGGCCAACTTACTGCATCTTCAGCCGGCATTTCTGTGATGACTAATCACCAAAAGCGCTGTACTTAGTCACCCTTTTGACCAACTTACTGCATCTCCAACCGGCGTTTCCGTGATGACTAATCCCCAAAAACTCTGTACTTAGTCGCCCTTTTTTCCTGATTTGCTGCGTTTTGATTTGTTGCATTTTGGCTTAATGCGTTTTGGATTACTGTACCTTGGATTGCAGCACCTTGGATTGCGGTACATTGGATTGCAGTACCTTGGCTTGCGGTACCTTGGCTTGCTACATCTTTAGCCAGCTTTTAATGTCGGCCATCTCCAGCAGTACTTGCCGCAGCATTCATATCTCATATGTGCGATTCAGCTTTATTCGCACTTTAAAAGCCACTGTTTTTATTCCGGCGGAGCCCCTTCTGTTCTAATCCGGCGGCACGCCCCTTTTATTATGATTCGGGCGGAACGCCCCCTTCTTTAGAAATAGTGAGCGGGACTACCCTGAGACGAAAGATACTTTCGTAAAGTACCTCAGATGTGATGGCCAGAGCTGATATGAGGTAAATGGAAAGGGAATTTACCTCAGATTCTGCCGGCAAACTGGATATGAGGTAAATTGAGTAGACAAGGCTGTTTTGGTGCGAAAGATATTTTCATAAAATACCTCAGATTTGATGACCAGAGCCGATATGAGGTAAATGGAAAGGATTTTTACCTCAGATTGGGCAGGCAAGCCGGATATGAGGTAAATTGGGTAAACAGCGCTATTCTGGGACGAAAGATACTTTCGTAAAGTACCTCAGATTTGATGGCCAGAGCTGATATGAGGTAAATAGAAAGGGACTTTACCTCATATTGTGCCGGCAAGCCGGATATGAGGTAAATTGAGTAGACAAGGCTGTTTTGGTGCGAAAGATATTTTCATAAAATACCTCAGATTTGATGACCAGAGCTGATATGAGGTAAATGGGAAGGGACTTTACCTCAGATTGTGCCGGCAAGTCGGATATGAGGTAAATTGGGTAAACAGCGCTATTCTGGGGTGAAAGATATTTTCATAAAGTACCTCAGATTTGATGACCAGAGCTGATATGAGGTAAATGGGAAGGGACTTTACCTCAGATTGTGCCGGCAAGTCGGATATGAGGTAAATTGGGTAAACAGCGCTATTCTGGGGTGAAAGATATTTTCATAAAGTACCTCAGATTTGATGACCAAAGCTGATATGAGGTAAATGGAAAGGGAATTTACCTCAGATTGGGCAGGCAAGCAGGATATGAGGTAAATTGGGTAAACAGCGCTATTCTGGGACGAAAGATACTTTCGT
>CAVFBE010000089.1:0-5445 GCA_963620745.1 Muribaculaceae bacterium
AGTGTAAAAAATTATGTTGAAATCACACTAAACGACACGAAAACGTAAATTGATTTACTTTTCCTAAATTTGTCATTTCCAATTATGGCTGGCGTTAGATATTTGGCTTTGTCTTTTTAGATTACAGCTGACCGTCAAGCCATAGCTGATTCAATTTTGCTTGTGTGGCAAACTTGGCACTGCCACAGCTGCTTGCCACACATCTTTCGTATTCGTGTGGCAAATGGGGCAGTAGACCTAACATTTGCCACCACAATCGGTGGCCGGCTGCCAATCTTTAGCTGGCTTAACTTTGCTTGTGTGGCAAATCTGGTACTGCCACCGTTGTTTGCCACGCGTCTTTGGAATTCGCGTGGCAAATGGGGCGGCAGACCTAACATTTGCCACCAGAATTGGTGGCTGGCTGCCAATCTTTAGCTGGTCTAACCTTGCTCGTGTGGCAAACTTGGCACTGCCACAGCTGCTTGCCACACATCTTTCGTATTCGTGTGGCTAACAGAGGGGTTCCCACTGGATTTGCCACACTTCATCTTGGCAGAAGGCCTGCACGTAGATTTGCCGTCTAGGCTCCAGCTGACAGATGAATGTCAGCCGGAAAAGGCAATAACTATGAAACAAGGAACAGTAATATGATTTCCCCTGGCGGAGCCCCGAATAAAAAAGCAATCTGCTGGTATAAGAAAATCAGTTTGATGGGAAAAGAAGGGCTTACCATAGGAAAGAGGATGGTGGGGCTCTGACTCGCCAGGGAAAAACGGTTTAACAAGGAGGTATCTTATGAAATCTTCCGGCTTTTTTCCAGACATGAACGACTGGTTTGAAGTGGCAACATTTCTACGTCACCTTCAAGAAGACCGAAGAGCCCAGGAGGAAGAGGATCCTGACTGGTGGCTTTGCGCTGAGGATGGATCGGAATATGATTTGGATCCGATTGTGTTTTCCTCTGAAAAAGAGTACAACGAGGCACGTGACGAAAAAGAAGCGGAAATACATCCATTTTCTCCCTACCTGTCGGCGGATGGCGTCTTCTTATTCTCACGGGCGCAGGATCAAATTCCTGTCTTGGAAAAGGAAGTACAGGAGCACATTGCGTATTCGGATTCTACCATACTCCCGCCATACCGCACCTTTTGATGTGGATCGTGCAAAGAAGATTCTGCGGAAAGCTTGACTTGAAGTTTACTCCAAGTGCTATAGTAACAGTAGAATGGAGGCGTTAATATGAGTTATTTAGGTCAGGATGTAAAGAAACTTGGCTTCGGTCTGATGCGGCTTCCGCAGAAGGACGGTGCCATTGACATTGAACAAACCAAGCAGATGGTGGATTTATTCCTGGAGGCCGGTTGTACCTATTTTGATACCGCCTGGGCCTATGCGGGGTCAGAAGATGCCATTCGCCAGGCATTGGTGGAGCGATATCCACGGGACCGGTTCCTTTTGGCCACCAAGAACGCTGCCTGGATTAATTGCAAAACCAAAGAAGAAGCCTATGCGCAGTTTGATACTTCCCTGAAGCAAACAGGCGCCGGATATTTTGACTTTTACCTGCTCCACAATCTGGGCGAGTCCCGCACAGACTTCTTTAACCGCTTTGACATGTGGAACTGGGTGCAGGAAAAGAAGCAGGCCGGCCTGATTAAACACGTCGGATTTTCCTTCCATTCCACGCCGGAAGAGCTGGAGGAAATTTTAACCGCTCATCCGGAAATGGAATTCGTTCAATTGCAGATTAATTACGCTGATTGGGAAAATCCGGCCATTCAATCCAAGGCCTGTTATGAAGTGGCTCGCAAACACGGCAAACCGGTTGTTATTATGGAGCCGGTAAAGGGCGGCATGCTGGCCAATCCGCCGGAATCCGTTGCAAAAATCTTAAAAGAGGCGGAACCGGATTCTTCGGTTGCGTCCTGGGCGGTTCGCTTTGCGGCGGATCTGGATGGCGTTATTACCGTCCTTTCCGGCATGAGCAATGTGGAGCAGATGCAGGACAACCTTTCCTATATGAAGGACTTTACCGGCCTGAGCGCAGAGGAAAAAGAGGTGTTGTCTAAGGCGCAGGAGGCGCTGAAGGCTATCCCGTTGATTCCCTGTACCACCTGCAACTACTGCGCCAAGGTTTGCCCCAAGGGAATCGGCATTTCCGGCTCCTTCACTGCTTTAAACTACCTGACGCTGTACAAGGACAAGGGTTTGGCACAACATCAGGAAGACTGGTTGGTGGGTGGCCATGGAAGAGCGCGTGCTGACCAATGCATCCAGTGTGGCCTGTGCGAGTCAGTTTGCCCACAGCACATCAAAATCCGTGAACATTTGAAAGTGGTCTGCAAGGAACTGCTGTAAACAGATAAGAAAAGCCCCGCGTTTTGATGAACGCGGGGCCTAGTGTTTATTTTTTTGGAGTGTATCATAGGTGACCCGAAAAAGCAAGGAAAATTAGGCGCTATGGGGGTTCCATCGGCAGGAAACTCTTCCTGTTGACGCAAGGCGTACAATGAAAGTGAAATTTGATAAAGGAGGAATTCTATTATGAATCCTGTTTTAGAAGCAATGAAAGAACGGAGAAGTATTCGTAAGTTTAAGGCTGATCTTCCGGCTAAGGAAGACCTGGAACAGATTATAGAAGCCGGATTATATGCGGCCAACGGCCGCGGGGAGCAGTCGGCAATCATTGTTGCCGTCACCAATCCGGAATTGCGGGACAAACTGTCCGCCGTCAATTGCAAAATTGGCGGCTGGAAACCGGAGTTTGACCCGTTTTACGGTGCACCGGCCATCCTACTGGTGTTGGCCCGTAAGGACTTGCCAACCCATGTGTATGACGGTAGCCTGGTCCTTGGCAACATGATGCTTGCCGCCGAATCCCTTGGCCTTGGCAGCATTTGGATTCACCGTGCAAAAGAAGAGTTTGAATTGCCGGAATATCAGCAACTGCTGAAAGAGCTTGGCATTGAAGGCGAATGGGAAGGCATTGGCCACTGTGCCGTTGGATATGTTGATGGTGACATGCCAAAAGCAGCTCCGCGCAAAGAAAACCGCGTTTACTGGGTAGAGTAAAAACGTTTATTCTACGCTGAGTACCACTCATTCTTCCTAGATAACCATCCATACTTTCCAATTTGGAAGCAGCGCTTTTCTATGTTATAACCGACTTGGTTTGACATGGAAAAGCGCTTTTATTATCTCCTTTTTAGAAAGCATAAAAGTGTACTAATTAATACATTTTTTCTTGACTGAATGAAGAAGTATATGATAGGATTAGAAAGGCAGACAGATGAATCCAAATTACAATTCCAAATACAATCAAAACTATACTTGGGCTGAAGTGGAAGAAATTCTTTCTCAGATAAAAACCTGTGTTGCAGAGGATCTGAACCTGGAAGTCCAGGATTTTTGTTATTCCCTGAATAATAAAAACAAAAGATATCAACCAGGACCGCTCTATGTGTTTATGCCACAGGTGTCAGTTTTGAATTGTGCCTGTCAGGAAGCAATGGTAGATTTATATATTAAAATCAGCATTGTGGAACAGGAATCAGGAACGCAGATTATTGTAATTTCCTTTCATGAAAGGAATCATCCGCCAATGTATTTGTTTAGATAAGGAGGAAGTAACATGAAACTAAGGGAAACCTTCTGTGAAAACTGTCTGAAACAGGTTGCATACCAGGTGGAAGAAGTAGAAACAGAAGCTGTAGCAAAGGGAAAGAAATATACTTATGGGAAATTGGTTGCGCGTTGTGCAGAATGTGGTTCCCTTGTTTTTGTTCATGATCTGAATGATGAAAACCTGGAAAGGCTTTATAACATAGTTCGCAAGGAAAACCAGTTGGTTCCGCTTTCTGTTGTCCGTTCACTTCCTGAAAAGTATAACATTGGTAAACGGCCACTTTCTTTACTCCTTGGCTGGGGAGAACAGACCTATACCAGATTTTTGGAAGGGGATTTACCCTCTCGGCAGTATTCTGATATGCTGACTCGCCTGGCGGAAGACCCGGGGTATTATCTGGAGGTTTTGGAAAAAAACAGGGGTAGAATAACGGAAGTGGCTTATAAGAAAAGTAAAAAGGCGGCGGAAGCACTATTACTTCCGCCGGCAGAACCTGGAGCAATTTATCAGGCAATTCAGTACCTTTTAATGCAATGTGAAGATGTTACACCTTTGGCTTTACAAAAAGCGCTGTATTATGTGCAAGGCTTTTATTACGCCTTTTTTGGAACTTTCCTTTTCAAAGAAGAATGTCAGGCCTGGGCGCACGGTCCGGTTTATAAAGACGTATATGAACAATACAAAAATTATAAATTTAATCCAATTTCCAAACCTGTTCAAACAAAAAATCTGCATTTTTCGGCAGAAGAAAAATTGGTTTTAGACAGTATTTCCCGGTACTTTTGTTGTTACAGCGGAAAAACATTGGAACAGTTTACGCATACCGAAATGCCATGGTTGGAAACCCGAAAAGATCTTTCGGAAGGAGAACCGTCTGAACGCATCATAAAGAAAGAACTGATAGGAAACTTTTTTGCGGAAGTGAAGGAAACATACCAAATGGAAACACCGCAGGACATGAAAAAATATGCGCGGAAACTGTTTTCCCGGGTCAGTCGTTAGGACAGGGCTTGCTATTTATGCTTTGTAGATTTAACATATTTTTGAATTTGCAAAGAATAAAAGAGGGGTCTGCGTGGAAGCAGTAAAGGAAAACGTAAAGAAAAAGAAAGAATTAGATATGCTGCATGGCAGCATTTGGAATAAAATTCCGCTGTTTGCGCTGCCGGTGGCGGCCACAGCCATTTTGGAACAGTTGTTTAATGCGTCAGACGTAGCAGTTGTTGGTAACTTTACCGGTGACCTGAAAACGGTATCTGTGGCGGCAGTGGGGGCAAACAGCGCCATTGTCGGACTGCTCGTAAATTTGTTCGTTGGCATTGCACTGGGCGCCAACGTGGTCATTGCCACGGCCATTGGCCGCAATGACAAGGATGCGGTACAGCGGGCAGTGCACACCGCTATTCTCATGTCCGTAATCGGTGGTGCGTTGGTCACTGTTATTGGCGAGTTGATTGCCGGCCCCTTGCTGCAGTCCCTAAACGTGCCTGCAGATGTTTACCCGCTGGCGTTGCTCTACTTACGCATCTACCTATTGGGCATGCCCGTTATTCTACTGTACAACTTTGAAGCAGCCATTTTCCGTAGCGTTGGAGAAACCAAGGTGCCGTTGCTGGCCCTTGCCATTTCCGGCGTATTAAATGTGCTTCTGAATTTGTTTTTTGTCATAGTATTGAAGATGAATGTCAACGGTGTGGCAACGGCAACGGTTATCTCCAACGCCATCAGCGCAGTGCTGTTGTTCCGGCGGCTACAGAAGACCAACCTGGATATTCAGGTGCACCTGAAAAAACTGAAGATAGACTGGCAGAGCATGAGCCGCATTTTAAAAATTGGTC
>CAVFBE010000090.1:0-5294 GCA_963620745.1 Muribaculaceae bacterium
GCACTAAAACAAGATAAACTACCAGGAAGGTTCCCCCGCCGTTTTTGGCTGCCAGATATGGGAACCGCCAAATGTTTCCAAGGCCAACCGCACTACCTGCGGCAGCCATAACAAAGCCGATGGCGCCGGTAAAGCTACCGCGCTTGGCTTTTTCATTGTTTGAACTCATGTCATTTCTCCTTTTCAAAAATTCCGCTTTTACAAAATTTTCATTTTGTAACCCTCTTTTGCATATTGAAAGTAATTATATCATGTTATAGGCATATGAAAATACCCCAAATTTTAAGCAATCACAATTTCGCTATTTTTATATTTATTCATATTTTGGACCCAGGGAAAAGTTATAATTTAGGTATAAAAATAAATTTCCAATTTAGAAAATGGAAGTTTAGAAAAGGGAGCTGATACCAAAAGCCTCACCTATTTTGCTACTTTTGTTTGTACAAGTTTTTCGGAGAGAGACTCTACTAACAACCGCATCCATTAAGAGGTGACATAATGAGAAATAAATTAGGAAAACGGATTATGGCATCTGCCGTAGCCGCAACAATGGCTTTCAGCCTTGTTGTACCCACATTCGCTGCCGGTTCGGAATATTCCAAAACACCGGTAACTTACAGTTCTTCCGGATATACCTTCGGAAAAATTTCACACGCAAACAAGGGATTAAAAGAAGCCGATGGTCTGGTTGACTACACCGGCAACGGCTCCGTTGCCGTAACCGGCAGCACGGAAGATGCTGACGGTCAGGGTGACAGAGGCCAGAGCTATGCCTGGTCTGCCGCCACTTACGGAGACTATGTTTACATCGGTACCTGTTACGCAGCCATGGGTCAGACCCTGTCAGCCATGGACTCCCTGATGGGACATGACTTTGACGAAGAAACCATGCGCGCCGAACTGAACGCCATCTTTAACGGCTCTTTCTTCTATGGCCAGGAAGACGGCGGTAACTCCAAGGGCGTTTTGGTTAAAGTCAATGTAAAGACCGGCGAAATGAAGCTGATCTTAGCCAACTCCCTGAACCACATTGCACCATTGTTCCGCAACGCAATTGAATACAACGGCAAGCTTTATTTCTGCGGAAGCGTTAATGAAAACAACAAAGCAGGTCTGCCAAGCGTTTATGAAATTGATCCGACAGACGACTCTTACAAGTGCGTTTATCAAGGATTAAGCAACATGACAGAATACATGCAGGCCTACCAAAAAGGTATCTGCACCGGCATCAGAGGCATGGCCGTTTATGATGGCAAACTGGTTATCAGTAACGTTGGCCTGGATGGATCTTATCTTTTAATTTCTGATAATCCTTCCGCCGGCTTTACCAAGATTGCTACCCAGTCTGACCTCTACAATTACCCGGCCATCCGCTACGTAGACAGCGTTTACGGCGGCGGTGTCTGGGAAATGGTACAGTACAATGGTGACCTTTACGTTGCCATGTGCACCGGCACTCCGGAAACCCGTGAAGGAGACAACATGCAATCCTTCGCTATTGTCCGCGGTGAATGCAACGGTGACTGGAACAATCCTTCCGATTGGACCTGGACTCCGGTTGTTGGTGACAAAGCAGACGGTGCCAAGTACACCTTCGGCATTGACGGTGAACGCACCCGTGCTGCAGCTTGCAACATGTGCATTTATGACGGATACCTTTACATTGGTGAATACAATGATGAAGAAATTCCGCTGGAAGAACTTATGTTTGACCAGGACTTTGGATTCCTTGCCAGAAACCTGGAGCAATCCATTAACCTGTATCGCATGAAGATCGGATCCGACGGAACCGAACAGTTCGAGTTAGTTGTCGGTGAACCCACCAAGTTGTTCCCAAGCGGCGGCATTCTTTGCAAAGAATCCGGCTTCGGAGATTATGAAAACCAGTACTTCTGGCAGTCTGAAGTCTTTGATGGCAAGCTTTGGCTTGGCACCTTTGACACCAGCTCGCTGCTGGAACCGCTGGCCCAGTTCACCAACGGTGACCTCCTGAAGATGTCCGCTTCCGAGTGGCTCAGTCAGATTAACTACATTAAGGTTCTGGTTCAGATTCTGATGAAGAAGAACCAGGAAGAAAGCACCAGGCTTCTGCCGTCTGTTACTACAAAAGCAAAAGCCGCTTCCCTGGTTGACGAAGCAGTAGAAGAAGCAGCTGAAGAAGACAGCAACGTTACTATTACGGAAGAACAGCGTAGCTCGCTGATCAGCGGCCTTTTGAATGGCAACCTGACCTCTTCCCTAAGTGACTTCAGCAAACTGCTGAAGCTGAACGCCCTGCTTTCCCAGATGACCAGCCTGGTAGACACCACCGACATTTCCGGTTTTGCCGCCAAGTATGAACAGGCCATTGACCTGTATTCTGACCTGGAAGACAAACTTCCGGACAGCCTGAAGAAGGTTTACAACGTTCTGCTGAACCTGGCCGATCTGGAAAACATGAAGGATCTGGTTATCTGCATTAGCAAGCTTTCCACCGCAACCCGCGGCTTCGGACTGTATACCATCAGCTCTGAAAACGGAAACCTGACTATGGAAACCATTACCCGTGACGGTTTTGGTGACCCTTACAACCATGGTCTTCGTGCTTTTGCAACCAATGAAGAAGAAGGCTGGATGGTAATCGGAACAGCTAACCCATTCATGGGAACCCAGCTGTGGAGAACCGTAGTAGACACCGATGCATCGGAAGACACTTCTGACAGCTCTTCTTCGGATCTGGACACCATGTTCAACAGCAGCATTTTTGAAAATGCAATCAAAATGATTAAAGACCTGCTTTCCGGGTGGTTTAAAAAATAAAGCGGCCTCTGCCGCTTCCCGGAAAGGTTTCCCCTCTCTCCAAATTCTACTATAAACTTAGTACTTTGCCGGCTGCAAAACTGCAGCCGGCATTTTTAGTTCTTCCTGTTTTCCAGTAAATAATAGTAAACAAAAATGTCATCATAGGTGCCGTCCGGCAAACGGAAGCCTTCCGGGATCCTGCCAAGCTTGGTAAAGCCAAGCCGTTCATACAAGTGCTGTGCATGAATGTTTCCGGCCACAACGGCGTTGAACTGCAGAATTCGAAAGCCATGGAGTGTGGCCTGCTGCAGGCAATCCTTTACCAGCTTTTCCCCGATGTGCGCACCGCGGAGGTCCTTTTTTACGGCGTAGCTTGCGTTGGCAATATGGCTGCATCGCCCGACATTGTTCGGATGCAGAATGTACAGGCCGACCACGTCCCCGGAGTCCGCGTCTTCCGCAATTCCGGTGTAGGTCTGCGATTCAAAGAACGCATTTCCCTCGGCCTCCGCCAAGGGCTCCTCCTGTGGGAAGGCATTCCCGTCCTTTACCACCTGGTTCCAGATGGCGCAGGCCGCGGCAGCATCCTTCGGTTCATAAGCGCGAATTTTAATTTCCATAAGGCACCTTTCGTTGGTTATATTTCTACTTTGTTTTGATCAAGAATTTTTCTATGTCAACGGTTCCCGAAAACATATCTACTAACCGCAGTTGTCGGGAATATATCCATTCTAAGCATCATTTAACAGCCAATCAGCTATGTTTATAATTCGAATTCCCTCATACTGATACTCCAAATGCTGAGTATTGGCCAAAAGAAGTTTGGGATAAGCATCCCTGATTTGAAGCAACGGAGTAACCTCTCTGGTAAAGGTAGATTCTTCGGTAATAATATCCGAAACCTGAATATATATTTTTTCACTTTGTCTTAAAGCAACAAAATCTATTTCCTTCTGATACAATTTTCCAACGTATACCTCATAGCCTCTTCGAATTAATTCCATCGCTACAACATTTTCGCATATACGCCCCATATCTAGATTGCGTGTACCTAGGATTGCAGTTCTCATTCCAAGGTCATTCAGATAAAACTTATCCGCTGTCTCCAAATAACGTTTTCCTTTGATATCGTATCGTTTCACATCATAAAAAAGGAACGCTCTGCATAAATATTTAATATATTTTCCCACTGTTACATGATTTGTAATAACAGTGTTGGCAGTCAATGTATCACTTACCTTGTTTGGAGATGTCAAATTGGAGACATTATCCATCAAAAATTCTGTTAAATGCTCCAGTACTGCTGTATCTGGCAGCTTATATTTTTCTGTGAGATCTCGGTTAATGATTGTCGTATATACATCACGAATATACGCAATCCGGTCATTTTCATTTTTATACTCATAGGAACCGGCAAGGCCACCTTTGCGGAGATACTCTTCAAACAATTGTTTCTTGTCTGAAATACTATCGAAATATGCACAGAATTCCTTAAAACTAAACGGAAATACAGGTATCTCAATAAATCTTCCGGTAAACAACGTTGTCAGATCAGAGCTCAGCAAAAATGCATTTGATCCGGTCAAATAAATATCAAACATTCCGCTATTATGCAGACTATTGATTGCCAACTCAAACTGTGGACATAACTGAACCTCATCAATAAACAGATAATTATCTACACCGCCAATATACTTTTCCTTTACATATTGATGAAGCATTTTATAATTTTTTAGTTCATCAAATTCTAAATCGTAAAAATCGATCAAGATGATATTGGCTTTTTTATCTATATCACGAAGGAATCTAATAAAGGCCTGCATTAATTCAGATTTTCCGCATCTTCTAATTCCGGTAATAATTTTTATATCCGGAGTTCCCTTTAAGCCTTTCAATCTATTTAGATACGATGTTCGCTCTATATATTTCATCTTCAATTCCACTTTCGAAATCTTAATTTTTTATCACTTTTGAAACTAATTATACCATCAGCTTTCTAAATATCAATATTTTTCAAGTTTCGAAAGTCACCAAATTGCTGATGGAGAAGCAGAAGGTCAAGATACGGCATATCCAAACGTGCCAGCATTTTGTCAATACCTTCCATGGTAAGCCCTTCCCATACTCTGATGGCCACAACTTACTTATAACAAAGATTTCCTCTCTCGGGAGGCCTCTTTCCCTTATTGCTCTGCCAACACTTCGCTCATTCTGATAGGCATGTGCCGTGTCGATATGACGATATCCAAGCTTTAATGCTTCTGCCACCGCATTTACAGTCTATTCTTCTTCTGGTACCTGATACACACCCATACCGAACTGAGGAATCGTATTTCCATCATTTAATTTCAAATATGTTTGTCTCATGTTTTCGCTCCTCAATTTTTTCTTTATCCAGCATTTTGATTACCCTTGCCGGATTTCCGACTGCAACGGCATAATCCGGAACATCCTTTGTAACAACGGATCCTGCACCAATCACAGCATGACACCCTACGCGTACGCCGGGCAAA
>CAVFBE010000091.1:0-5223 GCA_963620745.1 Muribaculaceae bacterium
CGGGCAGTCCATTGAAATGCTCCTTTCCCTTTAGTTTGGACAGGCAATTTCCATAACCTGTTCAATCATGGTATGCAGCAGGCGGGCCTGCTTTGTGTCTGCGGCCCGGTAGTAAACTTCTTTGCCGTCCCGACGGCTGACAATTAATCCATTATTGCGCAGTGGTCGCAGGTGGTGGGATACGGCCGGACTGGACATGGCAAGCATGTCTGCAATGTCGGCCACGCATTCTTCCTGGTGGCAAAGAATCCAGAAGATGCGGACCCGGGTGGGGTCACCCAATTGTTTAAAGACTTCGGCAATGGCCTGAAAATCTTCGGTTTTGGTTACCTGTTTCTGAATGGCGGCACGCTCTGCGTGGCCGTCATTTTCATGTGGCAGATCATGAATTGCCATGGTGAATTTCCTCCGTTTTCGCCTGATTGGAAATCCTTTTCGCCAAAATGGACAGGAGTTCCCAAAGGCTATTGACGCTTTTTGTTATCGGAATTATACTGCAGTCAGAACGATTAAACAAGTGCTTAATTGTGAAATTGAACAGATTCCGTTTCGGAGGAAAGGACAATTCTTATGAAGAAGACTTACAATATTGAAGTGGACTGTGCCAACTGTGCCAACCTGATGGAAGAAGCCACCAATAAGGTTGATGGCGTTGCTTCCGCTACGGTAAACTTTATGACCCAGAAAATGATTGTAGATTTTGCAGAAGGCCAGGATCCGAAGAAGGTTATGAAAGCCGTATTCAAGGCTTGCAGAAAAGTAGAACCGGACTGTGAAATTGAATTCTAAAATGAGTTTCAGAAGAGCTTTTTGATCTGCACCCCGGATGCCACGGGCGAAGGGGTGCAATCTTAAAAAGAACAATTAAGCATTTGCTTAATTGTTCCGGTAAGAGTGAAAGACTGCATCGCAGAAAAAAAGGAAGAAAAGAGGAACACAGACATGACAAAGAAGCAGAAAAAGATGTTAATCCGCATTCTGGTTGCCACGGCTCTGATGATTGCCCTGCATTTTATCCCGGTTACGGGGGTGCTGCAATTGTGCCTTTACCTGGTGCCGTATCTGGTGGTCGGGTATGATATTTTGCGCAAGGCCGGCAGAGGCATTCTGAACGGCCGCGTGTTTGATGAAAACTTCCTGATGGCGGTTGCCACCCTGGGCGCCTTTGGTCTGGCCATTTACGAAAAGAGCGGGGATTACACGGAAGCCATTGCGGTTATGCTCTTTTATCAGGTCGGGGAGCTGTTCCAGAGCTATGCTGTGGGCAAGAGCCGCCGGAATATCAGTGCGTTAATGGATATTCGCCCGGACTATGCCAACATAGAGCAGGACGGGGAACTGGTGCAGGTGGACCCGGAAGAGGTTGCCGTTGGCTCCGTTATTGTTATCCAGCCCGGAGAAAAAGTGCCGTTGGATGGCGTTATTTTAGAGGGAACCTCCAGCCTGAACACCAGTGCACTGACCGGGGAAAGTGTGCCGCGTGACGCTTCCACAGGCGATGAAATTATCAGCGGCTGTATCAATATGACCGGTGTTTTGAAGGTGCAAACTACCAAAGAGTTTGGAGAATCCACGGTTTCCAAGATCCTGGAACTGGTGGAAAATTCCAGCTCCAGAAAGTCGAAATCGGAGAACTTTATTTCTAAATTTGCCCGCGTGTATACCCCGGCGGTTTGCTATAGTGCCCTGGCGTTAGCCATTTTGCCGCCGCTGATTCGGCTGTTGTTTATGGATGTCAGTCCGGATTGGGGTACCTGGATTTACCGGGCGCTGACCTTCCTGGTTATCAGTTGTCCGTGCGCTTTGGTTATCAGTATTCCGCTTAGCTTCTTTGCCGGAATCGGCGGCGCCAGTAAGGAAGGTATCCTGGTAAAAGGGTCCAACTATCTGGAAGCGCTGTCCCAGGCAAAGTATGTTGTATTTGATAAGACCGGTACGCTGACCAAGGGCGTATTTGAAGTCAGTGCCATCCACCATAGTGTGATGGAAGAAGAAAAGCTGTTGGAATATGCTGCATTGACTGAATGTGCGTCTTCGCATCCCATTAGTAAAAGCCTGCAGGCGGCTTACGGAAAAGAAATTGACCGTGACCGCGTCACCGACATTCAGGAAATCAGCGGACACGGCATCACGGCCAAAGTAGACGGGGTTTCGGTAGCTGTCGGGAACGGCAAGCTGATGAGACAACTGGGGCTGGAGTATCCGGAATGCCACAGCGTCGGAACCATTATTCATGTTGCCGTTGACGGCGCATATGCAGGACACATTGTTATTTCGGATGTGGTAAAACCACATTCGAAGGAAGCCATTGCGTCTCTTCGGAAAGCAGGCGTAAAGAAAACGGTTATGCTGACCGGGGATGCCTCCAAGGTAGCGGATAAGGTTGCCACGGAACTTGGATTGGACGAAGTTTACAGTGAACTGCTTCCGGCAGATAAAGTTGCCAAAGTAGAAGAGCTGCTTTCTAAGAAAGAGAAAAACGAAAAGCTGGCCTTTGTCGGGGACGGCATTAATGATGCACCGGTACTGACCCGCGCCGACATCGGCATTGCCATGGGCGCCCTGGGTTCCGACGCGGCAATTGAAGCGGCGGACGTTGTCCTGATGGACGACGACCCGAAGCAAATTGCCAAAGCCATCAAGATTTCCCGCAAGTGCCTTGGCATTGTGTATCAGAACATTACCTTTGCCCTGGTTGTCAAGGCAGCTTGCCTGATCCTTGGCGCTCTTGGCGTGGCCAACATGTGGGCCGCCATCTTTGCCGATGTCGGCGTCATGATTCTGGCCGTCTTAAACGCCATTCGCGCCCTTCGTGTCCACAATCTGTAAGGACGGGATCCGTAATGCAGTCCTTAGCAGAAAATAGTCATTCGGCTTTGGTCAGGTCTGCAAAGTTCAGCCGCAGGATTTTCGGCAGGTCTGCAACAGGCACTTTGACCTGATGCCCTACCTTGCCGGCGCTAAAGTAAATTTCAGAAAAGCCTTTTGCACTTTCGTCAAAAAAAGTGGGAAAGGCTTTTTTCATGCCAATAGGCGAACAGCCGCCGTGCACATAGCCAGTCAGCGGCAGCAGGTCTTTCTGCTTCAGCATTTCAATGGATTTTTCCCCGGCTGCCTTGGCGGCCTTTTTCAAATCCAGCTCGGCGTTGACCGGGACAACAAAGACATAGTGGTCGCCCTTTTTCCCGGTGGTAACCAGTGTCTTAAAAGCCTGCGCCGGGTCTTCCCCAGTGATAGCGGCAATTTCGGTTCCGCTTAACCCTTCCGCACTGTCCAGTGTTACCATTTCATACGGAATCTTTTTCTGCTCCAGCAGCCGGACCACATTGGTTTTTTCGTCCTTCTTTCCCATAAAGAACCCCTCCTAAAAGCGTATAACGAAAGCTATTATAGTCATTTCTACCCGGAAAAGGAATGCTTTCCTGTGCCAACACCGGACCAAATCGGAACAGAAGCAGAACGGCCCCGAAAGAAAAAAGGCCCTTTTCACAGGCGATTTAGTACCTTCCCTCTACAAATTTTACAAAATGCCCAAAAGTGGCTTTTGCCGTTGACAGGACAGGAGGGGAGTGCTTAAATGAGGGGTGCCAAAACTGTATTTTTGAAGGAGACATTATTAATGGAACGTTTAAAAAAGAGTTTTAAATACGCCTTTAGGGGAATCTTTCACACGGTAAAAATGGAACGGAACATCAAAATTGAGCTTTGGGCCATCTTTTTTGTTGTTATGTCCGGTTGTATTTTAGGCGGTAAAGCCTGGCAGTGGGCCATCCTGGTTAACTGCTTTGGTGTTGTTATTCCGCTGGAATTAATGAACTCGGCTATTGAAAAGCTGGCAGACGGTGTTACCAAGGAATACAATGAAGCCATTGGATATGCCAAGGATGCAGCGGCCGGTGCCGTTTTGTTTGCTTCTATTATTTCTCTGGTTCTGTTGGCCATTGTATTATCTTCTGACGGAATGTATATCCGCCTTGGTTGGTCCCTGGTTCATGAATGGTACCTGTGGGTAATCAACTTTGGTGTCAGCCTGACCGGTATGGGTATTGCAACGGTTAAGCATGCCAAGGCTCCAAGTCCAAATGAAGAAACCGCAGCCGTAGAAAAGAAGGACGCGGAAGAAGACGACGTGATCTGATTTTTAAAACGCAGTGCACTTTGTTGCACTGCGTTTCCTTTCCGGTTTTTACTGTGGTATAATGACCGGTAAGGAGGGAGACCCATGAAAAAAATCCTAATTAGTAGTTTACTGCTTTTGGTTATGCTTTTTGCTTTCAGCAGCTGCGCCTGCAATGAAGCAACAGAGGATGACTATGGTGCAGAAGAAGACAGCACCAGTGCCGGTGCCGTTACCATGGTTGGTGGCTGGAGCAACAACACTTCTTCCAATGCCGCTCTGTTTGAAAAAGCACAAAAAGCATTAAATAAAGCACAGCAGGATGCCAACGGTATTACCTTTACGGCAAAAGAACTGATTGCCACACAGGTAGTATCCGGCACCAATTACAAACTCCTTTGTGACGGACAAACCACTGACGCACAAGGAACCACCAAAGAATACTACGTCATTGTCTACGAAGACTTAGACGGCAACTGTGAAATTACCGACATCATTGATGCCGAGTAAATTTGGCGGACTTTTTGAGTGATTGGCTGGCTTCTCTTAGCTGTAATTGTAATTGTGTAATTTCTCTTGGCTGTAATCATGTAATTTCTTTTGGTTATAATCAAAAATTTTAACAGAACGCATTTTATAGCTCATAAGTGTAAACGTAACAAGGGCAGACTTCGGTCTGCCCTTGCTTTTTGTAATCAGAGAACCCTGCGTTACCCATGTGGCTCTGTTCTAAAGCCTGCGTTGTGTGCGGGGTTCTATTCTAAAGTTTACATTGCACAGGGGTTGCTCTATGGTCTGGAGCTGCGTGCGGGGCGCTGCTCTAAAGTCTAGAGTTGTGTGCAGGGTGCTGTTCTAAAGCCTAGAGTTGTGTGCGGAGTTCTATTCTAAAGTCTACATTGTACACAGGGCATTCTCCTAAACCTGCGGTCGGCAGTTGGTTAAACCATATTGTGGCAAATGTAGGGTCACAGCTTCATTTGCCACACGAACATGAGAACTGTGTGGCAAACCAGTAAGGTAGTGCCAGGTTTGCCACACGAGAAAGGGCAGACGAGCTGAGGATTGGCAGTTAGCTGTTGTTTGTTGTGGCAAATGCGGGGGCACAG
>CAVFBE010000092.1:0-5190 GCA_963620745.1 Muribaculaceae bacterium
ACCATAGATAAAAACTCAAAAAGCAGATTACAAAAAGTAAATTACAGAAAGTAGCCCACAAAGAATGGCTACCGACCAAAGATAAAGGGAGACAGGGTAATGTCCGAACAGCAAGCCGAAAAGAAATCCGAAAAGAAAGCCAAAAAGCAACCCATGACGGCGGCGGACAGACGGCGTTTGACCACCATTATTATTGTGGCTGTGGTAGTGGTTGCCGTCATAATTGGAGTGGTGGCCTTTGTGGTCCACAGACACAATGTAAAGAAAAACGCCGACCTGGCCGCCGGCGTCAGTTACTTAGAAAACCTGGAAAACCGGGACACAGATGAAGTAGAAGATGAAATTAAGAAAAAGAAAGCCGAAGAGCGCAAAGCCGCGTTGAATAGCGAAGACGCGGATATTTGGAAAATGTTTAATGACTCTGTCATTATGGGTGACTCGCGCGCTGTCGGCTTCTCCTACTATAAGTTCTTAGACCAAGACCGCGTACTGGCTACCTCCGGTGCCACCATCCGGAAGATTCCGGAATGGATAGACGACGCCAAAAAGATGAATCCCTCTACCGTATACTTAGTATTTGGTATTAATGATACGGGAATGGGCTTCTGGAAAACGCCGGAAGCATACATTAAGGAATATGAGGAGCAGGCGGAAAAAATCCAGGAAGCATTGCCAAAAGCGCAGATTTATATTGTTTCCATTATTCCGGCAACGGATCCGGCCTTTGAAAAATCCACTTCCTGGAAGGTCATTCCGGAGTGGAACAAGGCCATGAAAGCACACTTTGTGGACACCAAAATCAGATACATTGACATTACGGATACCGTAAATGCACACAAGAATCTGTACGATGCAGATGGTATCCATATGCAGCGGGCGTTCTACCCATATTGGGCAAAAGCAATTATAGCGGGGACACTGGAGTATGAAGACTAAAACAAAAATTGTTGGTGGAATTCGGATCCTGATGGTATTTGCGTTGCTGGCCTTTATTATTGTTTTGCAGCGCGGAGACAAAACCAGTACGGCTGACATAGGCGATGTAGCCACTGCCGTTACAGCACAGCTGGACTTGTCCAATGTGCAGGAAGGGACCAACTCTGACCTTAAAAAATATTATGGTTTAAGTGCATCTGACTACGAGGGCGTGGTTTACTACGCACCTGTAAGCAACATGGATGCGGAAGAGCTTTTAATTATTAAGTTGAAAGATACATCGCAGGCGGACACGGTAGAAAGTGCCATTCAAAGCCGCCTGGAAACCCAGAAGAACACCTTTGACGGGTACGGCGTTGAGCAATACAACCTGTTGGAAAAATCCGTGCTGGATGTCAAAGGAAATTACATTTTGTACGTGGTACATGCAGACGCAAGCAAGGCGGATCAGGCCTTTAAAAACAGTCTATAAGGAGGAGGGCTTTAGTTGCTTTTTAGTAGCGTATTTTTCCTGTTTGTCTTTTTACCTGTAACCCTGCTCCTGTATTATCTGGTTCCCTGGAAATTCAAAAACACCCTGCTGCTTTTGGTCAGCCTGGTGTTTTATGCCTGGGGCGAGCCGGTTTACGTCTTTTTAATGCTCTTCAGTATTTTGTTCAACTTCCTGGGCGGATTACAGATTGACTCGCTTAAGAGGGAAGGAAATCAGAAGATGCTGAAGATCAGCTTCTGGTTCACCATTGTAGTCAACCTGGCCATGCTGGGCTTCTTTAAGTACGCCGGGTTTGTTGTGGAATCCATTAACGCTATTTTGCCGGTCACCATCCCGTATAAAGGGGTGGCGCTGCCGATTGGTATCTCGTTTTATACGTTCCAGACTATGTCTTACGTCATTGACCTGTACAAGGGCAATACGGCGGTGCAGAAAAACTTCATCTCGTTTGGTGCCTATGTTACCATGTTCCCGCAGCTGATTGCGGGCCCCATTGTGCGGTACCAGGATATTGAAGAACAGCTGCAGGAACGCACGCTTTCCATGTATAAGTTCGGCCAGGGCATGGCCTGGTTCCTGCGTGGTTTGGCCAAAAAGGTATTGCTGGCCAACAACATGGGTTCGGTCTTTGACGCCATTTACGCCATAGACGCAAGTGAGCGTTCTGTCCTGACCGCGTGGATTGGCTGCCTGGCCTATACCATGCAGATTTACTTTGACTTCAGCGGGTATTCGGATATGGCCGTTGGCCTTGGAAAAATGCTCGGCTTTGAATTTGTACAGAACTTTGATTACCCGTATACGTCTAAGAGCCTGACGGAATTCTGGCGGCGGTGGCACATCTCCCTGGGCACCTGGTTCCGGGAATATGTTTACATACCATTAGGCGGGAACCGGGTGTCCAACGGCAGACAAATCATGAATATCATGATTGTCTGGGCGTTGACAGGGCTCTGGCACGGCGCCGCCTGGAACTTTGTTTTCTGGGGGCTCTACCACGGAATTATCCTATTAATAGAAAAGAAAGTATTGAAGAAGCTGCTGGACAAGCTGCCCGGTTTTGTCCGCGTTTTGTACACGGTGCTGATTGTCATGATTGGCTGGGTTATGTTCTTTAGTACGTCGCTGTCAGACCTGGGCGCCTATTTAGGTAATCTATTTGGAGCGGGCGGAAGCGGCTTTGCCGATTCCACCGGCCTGTACTACCTGGCAACCAACGCCGTCCTGATTCTTCTGTGCATTGCCTTTTCCGGCCCGGGCCCGTTCAAGAAGCTGCAGAAGTTCTTCTTAAAGCCCGGAAAAGCACGGCAGGTGGCAGCCGTTACGGCGTATGTTGCCCTGTTTGTCCTGTCCGTAGCCTACTTGGTAAATGCAACCTATAATCCGTTCTTATACTTCAGATTTTAAAAAACAGAAATCAGAGTTAGAGTGAGTAACATGAAAGAAAGACAACTGACACCGGAACAAAAGCGGGCACAAAACCGGGTGCAAATTCAAAAGCGCCGGTTTGTGGTTTACCGCGCCATTACGTTCCTAATCCTTGGCTTCATTGTCATCGGCATTCTCTGGTCCGTATTCCAAAAGGATAAAACCTATTCGGAAACGGAAAACCGGGTGCTGGCAGGAAAGCCGGAGTTAAGCCTGAGCAGCTTGTCCAGCGGACAGTATATGTCTGACATGGAAAGCTACATTACGGACCAGTTTTTCCTCCGGAACCAGTGGATTAAGTTGAAAACCACAGAGGATCTGGCCATTGGAAAACGGGAATCTAACGGCGTTTACATTGGCAAAAAGCAGAACCTGTTGGAAATCCAGGATGACTATGATAAGGACAATGTAACCAAGACGGCAAAGGCCATCTCGGACTTTGCCGACAAGCATGAAACCCTGAACCAGACCATGACTTTGGTACCGAACGCCGGTTATATCTGTGACCAGCTTCGCCCGAATAACGCTCCGGTCCATGACCAGTCCAAAGACATTGCCCTGGTCAAGGAAAACCTGGGGGACAACATTACCTATTTTGATTTAACCGAAACCATGCAGTCCCACAAGACGGAGCAGATTTATTACAAGACCGACCATCACTGGACCAGCCTTGGCGCAAAGTACGCCTTTGAAGCCCTGGCTCCGCAGCTGAAAATTACCAATGCACCATCTGACTACACGGTTTACCCGGTAACCCATTCCTTCCAGGGAACGCTGTCCTCTAAAAGTGGATACACGCGCGCGGAAGACACCATTGAAGTGTACCTTCCCAAAGACGGCGCACCGGACACCTTAGTCAACTACACGGAGCAGGGCGAAAAAACCGCCTCCATTTATAAGAGCTCTGCCTTAAAGCAGAAGGACAAATACGAGGTCTTCTTTGGCGGGAATTTTGCCCGGGTAGACATTGATACCCCTACATCGCCGGACCGCAACCTGTTAATCTTCAAGGATTCCTACGCCAACTGCATGATTCAGTTCCTGCAGCCGTACTTCCGCTCCATTACCATGATTGACGCTCGCTACTACTATGATGACGTGGACCGCGTTATCTCCGACCGCAACATTACCGACATCCTGTACCTGTACAACGTCAACACCTTCATGACGGACACGTCCCTTGCCGACGTCCTTACCGATGCCGGCGCCGAAGCCGAAGGCTCCCTTGCCGACGCAAAATAACAATCCATTTCCCTGGCGAGTCAGTCTCCTGCCCTTTCCAAAGCCACCAACGGAAACCGGGTAATGCCAAGGTTTGTTCTATACGTCATGACTGATCTACAAGTGAAATAACAATAACAGTGAAAAACAAGCAAAGCACCCCTTGCCGCAACACGCGGCCAGGGGTGCTTTTGCTATAGGCGCTTTTCTGTGCGCAAGGCTTCTTGCTTTGCATAAAGCTTCTTGTTTTGCGCAAAACTTTCTGTCATGCGCAAAGCTTCCTGCTGCGCACGAAGCTCCTTGCTCCGTATTAGTATGGTGGTGCGCTGTGGCGCACATCTTTGGGGCACTCTTACAACAGTGTCCACTTTTCTATGTGTGGCACTGAAACTCCGGCGCAGCCGGCCCCTTCTTTTAATAGTGGTTTTACCTGCCCCTGCCGACACTTTTGCACTGCGCGGCCCTGCTTCCACCGCGCCAGCCGACCCTTTTTGCATTGCTTGGCCCTGCTTTCACCGCAACAGCCGCTAGTTGCCTATCAGCTGTTGATTGTTGTGGCAAATGCGGGGTTACAGCTGTATTTGCCACACCAAAGTGAAGTTCGTGTGGCAAACAGCGGTACAGAGCCAGATTTGCCACACGAGAAAGGTTGGAACAGCAGGGGACTGACAATCGGCTGTTATTTATTGTGGCAAATGTTGGGTTACAGCTTCATTTGCCACACCAAAATGGAGTTCGTGTGGCAAACAGCGGTGCAGAGCCGGATTTGCCACACGGGAAAGGTTGGAACAGCCGGTGACTGAAAATCGGCTGTTATTTATTGTGGCAAATGTTGGGTTATGGCTTCATTTGCCACACCAAAATGGAATTCGTGTGGCAAACAGCGGTACAGAGCCGGATTTGCCACACAGGAAAGGCTGGACCAGCAGGGGACTGAAAATCGGTTGTTATTTATTGTGGCAAATGTTGAGTCACAGCTGTATTTGCCACACTAAAATGGAATTCGTGTGGCAGACAGCGGTGCCGAGCCGGATTTGCCACACGGGAAAGGTTGGAACAGCAGGGGACTGAAAATCGGTTGTTATTTATTGTGGCAAATGTTGAGTCACAGC
>CAVFBE010000093.1:0-5100 GCA_963620745.1 Muribaculaceae bacterium
ATTTTTTGATTGCATTTTTGTCCACTCTGCGTACTCCTTATTTCAGTTCAATACCGTCACAATTCTTGATTAAATCCTTCAGCTGATTGCGAATAGATTCTACATAGGAATCCACATCTGCCTCTGTTTCTAGGCGCTTTGTAGGAAAGAGAATCTGGCGGTTATAGGATTTGATAATTTTCTTTGGTTGCGTATTTGCTGGTTTCGGTTGAGGCTTTGGTTCCGGTTCTGAAGCCGGTCTTGTAAGTGCCTCAATCCGGTTGCAAGCAATATCTTTTTGTTGAATTATCTGTGGGGTCAGACCATCCAGTAAAGCAAGGCTGTCCAATTCATTAATGCGCTGCTTCTTTTGTTCATAGAAGTTGTCTGCTGCCTCTGTAACACTTCTTGCAAGAGTGTTGTCACCAGCAGCAGTATGGATTGCTTCCATACATTGACGCACTGTTTCCAGCAGTTCCTCCCGTTTTGCAGTAAGCAAACGGTTGTGCCCTTCGTGAACTGTGTCCATTAAAGCGTTCAGTTCCGGAATGCATTTATAGTCAAACTTATTGGGAACCATTACAAGCAGACGAATGCGGTTAAGTGCATTATTGGCTTCTTCCTCATGGGACAGATAATCCAATTCATTTTGTAAATCTTGGAGCAGTTTGGTTGCCGCATCAAAAATCTGTACCTGGCTTTTGAAGAAGCCCTCCACATTCTGCATGTCGTCTTTATTGTCATAAAGGGCATCTTCTTTTTTAATGACCTTGGACACAAGAGCAACATTATCTTTTTGCTCGGAAAGGATATCTTCCATCAGGTTAACGGCATCCTGCACCAGCACTTTGTCCGGATACTTTTTGCCTTCATAACGGCTCAGTAAATCCTCATAGTGGGACTTCTGATTAGTGAAGTTTGTAATAATGAAGGCAATCATGCCATCTTCATCATCCGGCACATCCATGACATCAAAATAATCCCGCAGGAAATCCTTTGCTTCTTTCAAATTGGATGCGGTTACGCTCTGACGCTGTGAAACCATTGTCTTGCCACTTTCGCTCTTTTTGCGCAACATATCCGGAAGCTTCGGATTGTTTGGCTGAATGGTATTGCCTGCATATTTAACCGTAACCTTTTGGTCATAAATCAGCATTGCCATAACCGCAGCCACATCAATTTCACGCCAGCCATAAGGAATTGCCTGATACCGGGACTGGATGTCTGCCATAGAGGTAGGCATCATTTTTTTTGCTTGCATTTCCAGATATTCTTCTACTTTTGCTGCCGCATCCTGATTGTGGCGCATACCATTCATGCGTAGCTGTCCGCCACCGGTAAGAATTTGAATAATGTCATCATCACTTTCGGCATTCTGGGTAATTAGATCCAGTGCACTGTAAACGTGCTCTACAAGATACTGTAATGCTTGTTCAATTTTGGATTTTGCATCGCCACCCTTAAGGGTCAGATGTTCTCCGTCTACAAAATATTCGGCGCTTTCAATTGCTTTGCAAAGCGCAGTTGTGGCAATCTGTTCATAGGCGGTTGCCTCATCCTGCTGGTCACGGATAATGTCCTGCACGGATTTTGGCAGTTGAGATACGTTACGTTGTTTTACATACTTACGAATCTTTTCGGAGTTTTCCAGGGATTCATAGTAAGGGGTGTCTCCAAGGACAACAATGGCCTGATTTTTAGATTCCGTCATCAGACGCATTTCATTCTTTTCTATGGCGTCCGTTGCCACGGTCAAAAAGCGCAATTTCATGCCGCCGGTAATGGCACCAATGGTCATACCATCAACCATCTGGTCAAAGGAAAAGTCATACTTTTCATAGCGGAATTTCTTGGAGGTATAAATGTCACCATAAATGATACCGGCAATTCGTCCTACAATGGTTGCCGTATCTACCGGTGTATTTTTTATTTCACGCTGAATGTCCTGCTCTTCATCAGTCAGGAAGTTGTAAACATCTCCGGTGCGGCCAATATAGTTTTGGCTAAGAAGCCGGTCAAGGGACTTGCTGACTGCTTCACGAAGTGTAATTTTATCTGTTCGGATGTCATCTGCCATAAGGATGACAATATTATCAAGTGTTGATTTAATGTCATCTACATAACGGATCAGGTACAGCAGCTTTAAAACATCTACGTCATACTGTTCAATGCCCGCTCCGGCATCGGCTGCATTCTGGCATCTTACAATGACGCGGCGGATAGAACCATCCAGGAAAGTGTGCACCGTGTCATAGAAAAGGAAGAACGGCACAAGAGTATATTCATCATGGTCCTGTACCTTTTGTGCTGCTTCCTGGAAACCGGACAGCATGGAACGTTCCCCGCCGGAGAAATGCTTTCCTACACTTCCATGCTTACGGATTTCTCCAAACACTTTCTGCATAATAATGAACTGGTAAGGAACAAACGGATAAACTTCGGCAAACTCTTGCGGACCGCCAAAGCCTTTAATGTCCAGGATGGAATCTGTGAAGCTGAAGAGGTTACGAAGTACCGAATCATTTTCGTTGTAGAGCGTTTCCAGTTTTGGTGTAACCTCTGGTTTTTTCTTCAGAATACGCTTTTGAATTACTTCGTCTACAGAAGAAGAGGTAAGAGAAAGTCTGGTCTTGAAACGCGCCTGAATTCTGGAAAATTCATCTGCACGAACTTTGATAATTTCGTCAATAGCTTCCTGCCCGGTACAAATAACCCATACCGAACTACCACATTCACTACCGATTTTTTCCGTTAAAGACTGCAGATTTAAAAGCATGTCAGTGTCAGTTCCAACGTATTGACCGGCCTCATCTACCATGAATAACAGGCGGAAATTTTTCGGCTTGCTGTCTACATATGCCTTAATGTCATCTACCAGCTGTGCAATGGAAAAGTCCACTGCAGATTTATCAGTAAACCAGTTTTGCGCATCTGCTTCCGACATGCCAAGGACTTCCATAAGCGTTGGCACAATGTACTTGCCGTTAAAAGCAAACGCCTTGCGCTGTTCTACCCATGGCTTGCCCTTCTTTTCTTCAAAAACACGGCGGAATTCTTCGGTTTTCCCGCTCTGCTCAATGTATTTTTCAAGCATTGCCACTTTCAGGTTTTCTCCGTAAAAGCCAAGATGGTTATAAAAAGTCTTGGCAAAAACACGCAGCACTGCTGTCTTGTCTTTGTCAATAGAGCCTTCTATGTCTATGTTAAAAAGAATAGTTTCTGTTTCGTATTTTGTTGCTTTATCAATCAGCATGAACGTGGCAGGATCATCCGAAAACTTTTCCCGAAAACGTTCTACTGTCTTTACCCCATCTATTTCTTTATTTTCAAGCAGATAACTTAGCATCTTCAGGAAGTGAGATTTACCACTTCCAAAGAAGCCGGAAATCCAGACGCCGATGTCTGAAGTTGGGGTGGAAAAAGAATCACCATAATAATTGAAAAAAGAGATGAAATGCTTTTTCAGCTCTTTGGTAATAACATATTCCCTGACTTCCTGGCTAATAACACTTGCCTCGTCCTGGTCTACTTTGATAACACCATTTACCTTACGGTTGATGTCATCATAAAACATGTTGCGAATAATCACGGTTTTTCCTCCTACTTCAGATAATATTGAACGCTCTGTAATATGGATTCGGCGTTAGCCGATCAAAAAGTCGTAAATAATTTCCGTCAAACTTTCCCGGATACATAACCAGAATTGGTGTTTCCGAAAAATAAGGCTGCATGGCTTCCAGCATTTTGTGTACACGCATAAACGGGAACACGTCTCCAACGCCGGTTAAAATCATGACATCTCCGCTTTGCGGTTGATATTTTTCCCGAATTTTATCTATAAATTCATTTTCCCCAATTGCGGAGTGCAATTGATCCAACAGATACTGGCTTCCTTCACTTTCTTCCATGTCCGGAATGCTGTCCAGAATGTCCAGGTCTTCACAAATTTCAATAAACAACTTGTAAAGATTACAGTCCAAAAGATGACCGGCAAACGTTGGATTTACAAGAAGCTGATTTAAAAAATGCGTTACCGCCATTTCATCTGCCGGGTCATAACAGAAAATTCGAATGTTGACTTCGTTTGATAAGCCTTTTCCCTCCAGGAAATCCTTATCCTGGAGAAGCTGTTTAAGCCTATCAAGCCGTTCGTTTAAGTTATCCATATCTATTCTCCTTTAACCCAGACAATTAAAAGCAACCAGTGCCGCCGTGTCATTATTGGCACGAATCTGTTGTTCTAAAAGTTTACTAATTAACACCGGGTTCAGATGCTCTACCCGATTGTTGTCCAGATACTCATTTTCTACCAACACCCGCACCAGAACCGATTTTATTTTTTGAATGGTTGCATTGCTCCAGGAAGCAACATAATCATCCTGCTCAGCAAGCTGCATGAAAAAGACGTTTAAGTCCATCTTGGTAAAGGAGCTGTTAAAAGATCTGTACTTTTCTCCAATGATGGTAATCATGAAATCCCAAACTAAGCGGTACTGTTTCATCATGGCGTACAGGCAGATCTGCTTTGCCACATCAGCAGGCTGCGTTGCAATGGCTTGCACTAAAAATTCATCCTGCAATGCATCCAGTCTTCTAAGGCACGCTAAAGCCATTCTTCGTACTGATTTTTCGGTGGGATATTGGAACAAATTGTCCGTGACAATTTGTTCCACAACTTCTTCCGGAGACAAGCCGTCACATAAAAGCTTGGCGGTTGTTCTTACCTCATAAAATAAAAACTGCTCCCGTGTAATGGCAGCATTATAGGGGCTTGTGCTCCGAAGTATGGTTTTGGAATTATTTGGCATGGTTAGACTCTCTTACTTCGCTATATAAGAAAATATGATTCGTTCTTTTGATTATACCATGCTAGTGGGCTGCTTGGCACTGTCTTATTGTCCCAAAAAGTGGGCTTTATGGCCCCACGCAGGATTTTTTTGGAGGCGAAGGGCTGAATCGCCAGGGAAAAGAAAAAGCCAGGGTTGGCTCCCGGCTTCTTGCGTTGCATTTTACTATTGCACAAGCGTATTTCTAATTTGTTCAACCTCTTGCAGGGTTAAATGGTTCTGCCCAGGTGAATGAATTGCGTGGTCAATGTCTCTGGCATTTTCTAAAATGTAT
>CAVFBE010000094.1:0-4831 GCA_963620745.1 Muribaculaceae bacterium
CAGCGAGGCCGAGGGCAACTACGGTCAGAGGGAAAACGACAGTGTTTGCCGCATTGCCATAGGAGCCAAGGTAACTTGCGTTCGCAATAAAAATCTGGTCAACGATGTTATAGAGCGCACCTACCAATAGCGAGATAATACAGGGGACAGCGTACTGCCGCATGAGCTTTCCGATACGCTCCGTCCCCAAAAACTGATTTCCTGTATCCATTCCATTCACCTTTCTTTCAAAAAATAAGAAATGCGTAAAGCCAGAAGCTATCTGGTTTTACGCATTTCTGCTACACGATTTGCTTATGAAGTTTTCTTCCATTTTCCATCTCTCACCCACTTCTACAAAAAAGCGTGTGGCAATCTGCAACCGGATTTACGCAGAAATGCCACACGCCGTAGATTTATTATCGCGGATTCAGATGGAGATTTCAAATGTTTTTTGAATGATTTTCGTCTTGCTTCATCATACTTTGGGCAATCACCATGCTGCCGGATAACATAAAAATCCCATCATACAATTAACAGACAAAAGCCGGATTAGTCCAAGAATTTGTTCTTAGCTAATCCGGCATTTTTGCGTTAGTTGTACGCATTTTTCTTATCAGAATTTACAATTTACTCTTTTGTGTCCAGATGATATGATTCAGTTGGTTAAAATTTTAACAAGCAAAACAAATTTAACCGTACAAATTTGTAAAAGCCCGTTAAAAAACCAATTTCAAGTAACAAGAGAGGTAACAGCATGGACAACAAACTATGTCTTGAAAAACAGCCCTTATCCACGGAAATGTTGGAAAAAATGAACGCCTACTGGCGTGCCGCCAACTATCTTTCTGCCGGACAGCTCTATCTTCTGGACAACCCGCTCTTAAGAGAACCGCTGACGCAGGACCAGATCAAGAAAAAGATTGTCGGTCACTGGGGAACGGTGCCCGGGCAGAATTTTGTTTACGTCCACTGTAACCGTGTCATTAAGCGCTATGACCTGGATATGATTCTTCTTTCCGGCCCCGGACACGGCGGAAACTTTCTGATTGCCAACACCTATCTGGAAGGCACCTACAGTGAAATTTACCCCAACATCAGTCGGGACACCGAAGGCATGAAAAAGCTGTTCAAGCAATTCTCCTTCCCCTGCGGCGTTCCCAGCCACTGCGCACCGGAAACCCCCGGTTCCATTAATGAAGGCGGCGAGTTAGGCTACTCCATTGCCCACGGCTTCGGCGCAGTATTAGACAACCCGGATTTAATTGCCACGGTTGTGGTCGGTGACGGCGAAGCCGAAACCGGACCCCTTGCCACGTCCTGGCAGTCCAATAAATTCCTGAACCCGGTTACCGACGGGGCCGTTCTTCCTATCCTCCATCTGAACGGATACAAAATCAGCAATCCTACCATCTTCTCCAGAATCTCCCATGAAGAACTGGAAAACTTCTTCAAAGGCTGCGGCTGGAAGCCCTACTTTGTAGAAGGGGATGACCCCATGACCATGCACCAAAAGATGGCAGAAACCATGGACATAGTCATTGAAGAAATTAAGGCCATTCAGAAGAATGCCCGCGAAAACAATGACCCCACTCGTCCGTTCTGGCCCATGATTGTTCTTCGGGCGCCGAAGGGCTGGACCGGTCCGAAGATGGTTGACGGGAAGCAGATTGAAGGCTCCTTCCGCGCCCATCAGGTACCCATCTCCATGGAACAGCCGGAGCATCTGGAGCTCCTGAAGAACTGGCTGGAAAGCTATCATCCGGAAGAACTGTTTGACCAGAACGGACGCCTGATTCCGGAGCTGGAAGAACTGGCCCCGAAAGGCAACGCCCGTCTGGGTGCCAACCCGCACGCAAACGGAGGCTTGCTCCTGAAGGATCTTCGCCTGCCGGACTTCCGCAGCTACGGAATTGAAGTACAGCCGGGAAAAACCATTGCACAGGATATGATTGAACTGGGCGGCTACATTCGTGACATCTTTGACTTAAACAAGGAAAACCGGAATTTCCGCATTTTCGGGCCGGACGAAAGCATGTCGAATCGCCTGTATAAAGTATTTGAAACCCAAAACCGTGACTGGCAGGCAGAGCTTTTAGACTCCGATGAATGCCTGGCAAAAGACGGCCGCATCATGGACGGCATGCTGAGCGAACACATGTGCGAAGGCTGGCTGGAAGGCTACCTGTTAACCGGACGCCACGGCTTCTTTGCCAGCTACGAAGCCTTCATCCGCATTGTTGACTCTATGGCCGCACAGCACGCCAAGTGGCTTAAGGTTTGCAACCAGCTTTCCTGGAGACAGCCCATTGCCTCTTTGAACTTCATCCTGACTTCCAACGTATGGCAGCAGGACCACAACGGATTTACCCATCAGGATCCGGGCTTTCTGGACCACATTGCCAATAAAAAAGCCGACGTGGTACGCATGTACCTGCCGCCGGATACCAACTGCCTGCTCTCCTGCTTTGACCACTGCATTAAGAGCAAGAATTATGTAAACGCCATTGTTGCCTCTAAGCACCCAAGCTGCCAGTGGCTGTCCATGGAACAGGCTGTTAAGCACTGCACCCAGGGCATTGGCATTTGGGACTGGGCCAGCAATGACAGCGGCGAAGAACCGGATCTGGTTATGGCCTGCTGCGGTGACACTCCAACCCTGGAAACCATGGCTGCCGTCACCATCCTCCGGGATGAAATGCCTGACCTTAAAATTCGCGTGGTTAACGTGGTTGACCTGTTCAAGCTGGAATGTGACAGCAAGCACCCGCACGGCTTAAGCCACGCCGAATATGACGCCCTGTTTACGCAGGACAAGCCGGTTATCTTCACCTTCCACGGCTACCCAACCTTAATTCATGAACTGACCTATGAACGGCACAACCACAATATTTCCGTTCACGGGTATCAGGAAGAAGGCACTATTACTACCCCATTTGACATGCGGGTACAGAACCAGATTGACCGCTTCAATCTGGTTAAGGATGCCATCATGCATCTGCCGCAGCTGGGCAACAAGGGCTCCTTCCTGATTCAGAAAATGAATGACAAGTTAGTTGAGCACAAACAGTACATTGCCGAATACGGTCAGGATCTGGAAGAAATCCGCAACTGGGAATGGCACAACTAAGCAATCCATTACGCATAAGAAATCCAATCCAACTTATCTTGTAATAGTTCTTTGGTTACCCCTGTCACTTTTGACAGGGGTATTTTTCCGTACTCCCCTGCCAGCCAGTCCAGATAAGAATAGGCAATGCAGACGGCGGTCAGGTCAGCCACAACCAGCTGCTCTTCCTTGTCCCTGCCTGTGCTGGCTTTCAGGTCCACGCGAATCAGCTTGCTAATGGTATTTTTAAAGCTGTTCCGGAAAGAAGCCAGATTGTCTTCCTTGGCAACGTACCGGAAGAACTCAATTTCCTGATACATAAAGCTGTTTAAAATTTCCAGGAACCGGTCAATGTTGAATTCTGACTCGCCGGAAACAAGGTCCACAATTTCCGCTTCCATGTCATCCACAAATTCCGTAAACACGTCTTCAACGGTATCATAATGGGAATAAAAGGTCATGCGGTTGATGTCCGCCCGCCTTGCAATGTCGGAAACGGTCAGCCTGTCATACCCCTTTTCCATGACCAGCGCAATGAAGGCTTTCCGGATTTCCCTCTTGTTTTTCTGGAATCTTCTGTCGTCCGATACCTTGTACATTTCCCAGCGCTCCTTTGCATTTTCTTATCATATTTTTATCATCTGATAATTAATCATCACATTGTATAGTTTTGCTCATTGTTTTGATTTTGTCAAAGAAATATAGTTTGGGTGAAAAGAAAATCTACACGAAAGGTAGGCTTTATGAAATGAATTTATACGAAAAACTGGTTTCGGGGTATCCTTCCGGCGATGTATCGCCACAGGATTTTATTGACCATCTGTCCATCGGCGCAGACGGCTGGGTAATGGCATGGATTTCCATTGCCCTGGCAGTTATCTTCGGGCTTCTGGTCTACATCATCCCCATTTATCTGACGGAGAAAGATAAGTGCGGCCCCTACCCGGTCTGGCTCCACACCTTCTACTGCGCAGCCGACTTCATGGGAATCTGGGTCTTCCTGGACGCATGGAAAAACTACAACCACTTCCTGTTATTCCTTCTTCTTGCCATCGGCGAGGCAGTCTGGGTCGGCATGGAAATTTATTGCTTACAAAGAGCACTGACCTATGAAAAGGATATCAACTGGAAACCGGGCACTCCGTTTAAATCCAGACTGACCGACGTTTTAATTCAGGTGCTTTGCTTCTATGTTGGTTTGAACTTCCTTCGTTTTGAGCTGCATGACAGCACCATGTGGAAATTCTGGATCTTCACCCAGGTCCTGATTACCATTGTTCCGGGTCTGGAACTGAACAAGCGCGGCTACCGGGAAGGAAACAACCTCTGGCTTCACATTGTACTGATTTGTGTAGCAGTGGTTTCGTTCAACCCGTGGTGCAACATGTGGGCCTGCATTGCTCCGGACTTCTTCTCTATTTCTGAAAATCCGTGGTATTACATTATGGGTGTTATCTGCCTGATTATGGCCATCCGCGGCCTGGTCATTTACCAGAAATTGCCGGAAAAAGGAACGAAAGAAAACACCCCCAATTAAAACAAAAGCCAGAAAAAGGGCACCCGTGAAGGGTGCCCTTTTATTTTTATTGCTTGATATTGGGTGTGTAGCCTTGTTTTCTGTGGTTGGCTTCGGATCTGCGTTACTCAAGGTCTCTACGGCAACTAGTTACTTTGCAGTGCCGGATTGCTCTACATCGCCCGGCTGTTGTGCCTCCTCCTGCTTTTTGCTGTATAGGAACATCC
>CAVFBE010000095.1:0-4691 GCA_963620745.1 Muribaculaceae bacterium
AAGAATAACAGGGGGCTACAGCGTATATTTCCGTTTCTAAAATCGCCAAATTATTATACCATACCAAAGAATAACAGGGGGCTACAGCTGCTGGCAGATTTCTTATGGCAAAGCCCGCAAACGATTCAACATTTTATGGTGAATCATTTGCGGGCTTAAAAAATGCAATTTTTTCGTATTGTCCATTTTATGGGACCTAAAAAAATTGATTTTGTAGTAGGATTGGGGTAATTGAAAGTCCGGATTAAAAGACGGGACAAAGCAGAATAAGCATTTACTTTGTAAAGAAAGAGAAGCTGAGGACCACTACGCCAAGGATGACTAGGATGATGCCGGTGGCCCGGTTCAGTGTTTTCGGGCTTGCCTTGTTGGCAATTTTGGCCGCAATGCGGGCAAAAACCAGCGTGAAAACAATGCAGAGGGCAAACGGCAGCCAGGAGGGAGCGCCCCCAATGGCGAAGTGGGAAACGGAGCCAGTCAGGGCGGTAAAGGTCATGATGAACACGCTGGTTCCGACTGCTGTCTTCAGCTCATAACCCATGAGGCTGGTCAGCAGGAGGAGCATCATCATGCCGCCACCAGCGCCAACGAAGC
The DNA here is from genome assembly GCA_963620745.1 of Muribaculaceae bacterium. GTDB lineage: Bacteria > Bacillota > Clostridia > Oscillospirales > Acutalibacteraceae > RUG420. Next base: position 595 of record CAVFBE010000095.1, read on the forward strand.
CGCAAATGAAGCCGACTATGGCTCCTGAGAAAATGGCTTTTATAATTTTTACCTTTTTGGAGCCGACGTTCATGTCGTCTTTCGTGGTCATGACCGGCTTTACAATGAACCTGACACCAAGTAACAAGGTCATGAACACGGAGAAGTTGCCCATGGTGGCGGCCGGTACAAGGCTGGAAATATAACTGCCAACTACAGTAAAGATTAATACCGTGATCATCATGACCAGACCGTTGCGTATGTCCAGATTTTTGTTTTTGCCGTAGGTGTAGGCCGAAACCGCGCTTGCCAGAACGTCAGAGGCAAGGGCAATGCCAACCGCTTCATACGGATCTATTCCAAGAAATGTAACCAACATAGGGGTAATAACGGCAGCAGCGCTCATACCGGCAAACCCGGTTCCAAGGCCTGCACCTATGCCGGCAAAAAGACAGACAAGAATGGTAATCAGATAATGCATAAACAGAGTCTTCCTTTTTCTATTCTAAGGGTATTATGACGGGCGCCAAAGCCCCATGTCAATGAATAGCTTTTTTCTGAATGTTTACTCTGTGGTACAATGAGCCTGAATCGCAGATGAGGGAGGAATGGAATTATGCCACTGCAAATGATACAGGGGGACATTACCAAAATAAAATGTGATGCTATTGTCAACGCCGCAAATGAAACCTTGTTAGGCGGCGGTGGTGTAGACGGCGCCATTCATAAGGCTGCAGGGAAAGAATTGCTGGAAGAGTGCCGTGCTTTGCATGGTTGCAAAACCGGCCAGGCAAAGATTACCAAGGGGTACCGGTTGCCGTGCCGATATGTTATTCATACGGTGGGACCCATCTGGCAAGGCGGCGGACACGGCGAAGAAGAGCTGCTAACGTCTTGTTATAGGGAATCTTTGCGTCTGGCAGTAGAGTATGATTGTCAAAGTGTGGCATTCCCGCTGATTTCCGCCGGCGTTTACCGGTATCCGAAAGCGGAGGCTCTGCATGTGGCCATGCAAACTATTACGGATTTTCTAATGGATGTGGATTTAGACGTAACCCTTGTTATTTATGATAAGGAAGTGTTCCGCATTGACCCGGTGGTAGAAACGGAATTGAAGGATTCTTTTCTGACTTCCATCCAACTGAGAAATGTGCGTTCTATGATGGACGTGGAATTGGCGTGCGCTGCTGTATCGCCTGATGAGCTGGAAAAGGTGGTAAACCACCCGGATGAAAGCTTTTCCCAGATGCTGCTGCGCAAGATAGACGAACAGGGCATGACGGATGCAGAGTGTTACAAGAAAGCCAATGTAGACCGGAAACTGTTTTCTAAAATCCGAAGTAACGTCAATTACAAACCCAGTAAGGCAACTGCGGTAGCCTTTGGAATTGCTTTGGAACTGCCAATGGAAGAACTGAATGATTTTCTGAGAAAGGCCGGGTACGCCTTATCTCCAAGTAATAAGTTTGATTTGATTATTGCTTACTTTGTGCAACAGGGGAATTACCAGATTTATGAAATAAACGCAGCGCTGTTCCAATTTGATCAGTGCTTGCTGGGTGCATAAGTGTAGAAATGTCGCTTTCCAAGCGACCATCCACGCCGCTCCGAAAATTAAAATGTGATTGCAAACGGAACTTCCGGGTGCAATCACATTTTTTTAGGAGGATTTTTAAGATGAAGAATACGGTAACAGAACTGGTTTTTATTTTAGATCGGAGCGGCTCTATGGCAGGCTTGGAAGAGGATACGGTGGGAGGCTTTAATTCCCTTATTAAAAAGCAGCGGAATGCGCCGGGGGATTGCCTGGTTTCCACGGTACTGTTTTCCTATTCCAGTCAGGTGATCCACGACCGTATTCCGCTGCGAAACGTGCCGCAAATGACAGCGGAAGACTATGTGGTTGGGGGCTGCACTGCCTTGATAGATGCTATTGGCTGCGCCATTCATCACATAGGGAATGTACATAAGTATGCCAGAAAAGAAGATGTTCCGGCACACACCTTGTTTGTCATCATGACCGATGGCATGGAAAACGCCAGCCACATTTACAGCTCTGAAAAAGTCAAAAAAATGATTAGCCGTCAGCAGAAACGTTATGGTTGGGAATTCCTTTTCTTAGGCGCCAATATTGATGCGGTGGAAACTGCCGGAGAACTGAATATTCCAAAGTCTCGCTCCGTAGATTTTCACACGGACGAAGAGGGTTTGGAGTTATCCTTTGATGTTCTTGCCGAAAATGTGGCTGCGTTTTCCGCCTGCGGCCGCATTGAAGACAACTGGAGTGAACGACTGCAAAGAGACAATCAGCGGCGCGCAAAACAGAAGTAATTCCTTTGCGGGAGTTCTTGTAGCGTGGTGTGGCAAATCGGTGGTTAATACTTGGTTTGCCACAGGGAAATGGAATTTTTGTGGCAAACTATCAGGGCACTGCCGATTTGCCACACGATTAAGGCTAGTCCAGCTGAGGCCTGGCGGATGGCTGCTGAATAGTGTGGCAAATTCGGTGGTACTACTTGGTTTGCCACACGGAAATGGAATTTTTGTGGCAAACTAGCGGGGCGCTGCCGATTTGCCACAAGAGTAGAGCCAGTCTAGCTGAGGCTTGGCCGATGGCTGCTGTATGGTGTGGCAAATTCGGTGGTACTACTTGGTTTGCCACACGGAAATGGAATTTTTGTGGCAAACTAGCGGGGCGCTGCCGATTTGCCACAAGAGTAGAGCCAGTCTAGCTGAGGCTTGGCCGATGGCTGCTGTATGGTGTGGCAAATTCGGTGGTACTACTTGGTTTGCCACACGGAAATGGAATTTTTGTGGCAAACTATCAGGGCGCTGCCGATTTGCCACACAATTAAGGTTGGCACAGCCGGGAACCGCTAATTGACTAAACCCCGGAATTGGTGAACCCTGAGCGGGGCGCCTTAAATAGGCGGGACTGCGTGTGAAAACAGCGCTTCTTTAAAATAGCCCGTAAATGGTGCTATGAATTACGGGCTAGAGTGACTTTTTAGAAAAATCACACGTAGTCTGGACCCGGCAAGCCTTGCTAGTAGTCTGGATTCGGCAGAATGTGACTGCCAGAAATAGTCTTGGTTAGTGGGCACGCCGTTTCTGGAAATTGTGTGATTGGAACCACGGCTAGGTGTTCTCTACAATGGCTTCAATGGTGTGGTTGTCATTCATGCGGATGAAGCGGTGGCCAAGCTCTTCCGCTAAGGCATTGTTGTGGGTGGAAATAATCAGGGTTTTTCCTGCGGATTGGAGTTCCTTTAGAAAGGAAACTAACCATTGTTGCGTTTTGGTGTCCAGACCGGCAAGGGGTTCGTCTAAAACCAGGACCTCCGGGTTCATCGATAGGATACAGGCAATAGCGGTTTTCTTTTTTTCGCCACCGCTGAGGTGATAGGGGGCCCGGTCACGGAGCGCGGTAAGGCCGGTCAGCTGCAAAACGTCATTGACCCGCTGCGTGACCGCCTCCTCGGGAAGGCCCATTTGGCGCGGCCCGAAGGCAATTTCCTCTTCTACGCTGCCGGTAAATAACTGCAGACTGGAGTCTTGGAAAATGAAGCCCACCTTTTGATGGAACTCTTTGGCAAAGCGTTTGTCTTTCAGCGCCTTCTCGGTAATGTCTTTTCCCTGAAAGCGGAAAGTGCCTTCTGCCGGGAAAAGCAGGCCGTTCAGTAGCTTCAGCAGGGTGGATTTTCCGCAGCCGTTGGGGCCTTGCAAAACCACGGTCTCTCCGGCAGATACGGTAAAGGTGACCTGCCGCAGGGCGATGTAGTTATCGTAAGCATAACAAAGATTATTACATTCAATGATAGGTGCGTTAATAGATGCATTAACAGGTGCATTAATAGGTGCGTTAGACATAGAAACCCTCTTTTTATATTTTTGCTTTGGAAGTTTGTAAACTGGAATTCTTTGTAAACTGGAATTCTGTAAGGAATGTGGCTAAGTATTTTTGTGGGAATTTAGCGCTTTTGCAGGAGCTTAGCCTTTTTGCAGGAAGAGGAAGAGTGCAAGGTTAAGGCAAAGGAGGAATAGGTAGAGGAAGTCCGCTTTTTTTAGGTGGAAGCGGTAGGAGGTGGTGTAGGTGCCGTCAAAGCCGCGGCAGGTCA
>CAVFBE010000096.1:0-4534 GCA_963620745.1 Muribaculaceae bacterium
ATTGACGTCCGCCGTCAGGCCAAGGTAAAGTGCCGTTATGATGCGGCGGATCCGGGAGTGGGTGTACCGTTTGGTTTTAATGATGTCATACAGCTCTTCCAAAGAGGTGGCTGACTGAATGGCATTGTAGATTCTGTTTTCCAGTCCTTCGCTGATATCCGGAGCCGCCGCAATGTCCTTGGCGGAAAGCATACGCAGCCGGGACAGAATAGCCCGTTCGGATTCATCCTGCACTACAGGGGCACGGCCGAAACGCTTTTGCTGTTCAAAGAGCGCTACAGAGGCATCCGTCATGTAGTCATAGGCATTTTTGTCCCCGCGTTCCAAACGGATGCGGAGCGCAGAAGCACTGGCAAATTCTCCGGTAATCTTTAAAGCGTCGTGCTCCGAGCCGGAACGCGGCACCGGACAAAAGTCCATTTTGGAGTGCAACTTCTGTAGTGCTTTTACATATTCCAGCCCTAAAATGTTATTCGGCCCATTTAAAAGCGCGGCCTGCTCTGCACCAAGAAGTGCTTCCACTGCGTTGGCTCTGGCAACCGGATAGCTGATTCCGCCTTCCAGTTCTTCTTTTATACGGGCATCCGTGGCAGGGTTGCGCAGCGCTTGTTCCACCGTTAAGAATTGCTGCCGGTCCGTACACTCAGCGCCAAACTGCAGCAAGTCTACACATCCAAGGGCATTCAGCACCGAAACGCCGCCGTAGGCGAAGCGTTCCGCCGTGGCGACTGCCCACGGCACCGGCAGCTCTACCACTAAATCTGCGCCACCCTGCAGTGCCGCAGCGGCCCGGCTACGCTTGTCCATAATGGCAACGCTGCCCCGCTGTACAAAGTTTCCGCTCATCACCGCAACAACATGCGTAGCGCCGCCGCTGCGGCACTCTTCAATCATGGCTTCATGCCCCTTATGGAATGGATTATATTCTGCAACTATTCCGGTTACTTTCATATGCGTAGGTACTCCTTTGCATTCAGATTTACTTTCTGTTTTCAGTGTACTCTATTTTGGTGGAAACTGCATCGCAAAAAAGCAACAAGATTGACAAGAAATAAACAGCAGAAATGCCTTGTTTTCGGCCTGTTTCCCCTTTTCTTACGCCCGCCGTTATGTTAAAATCAATCGAATTTGAGACAAGGAGTTTTGAAAATGATCATTTTGGTAATTAACTGTGGCAGCTCCTCTTTAAAGTATCAGCTGATCAACATGGAAGATGAATCCGTTATTGCAAAAGGCATTGTGGAACGCATCGGCATCAGCGGTGGCCACATCAGCAGCAAGACTGCAAGCGGAAAAGCAGTAGAATATGACAAGGAATTCCCGGATCATACTTCGGCTTTCCTGGAAGTAAAGAAAAATCTGACCGAAGGCGAAGTCAAAGTCATTGACTCTCTGGATGACATCACCGCCATTGGTCACCGTATTGTTCAGGGCGGCGCGCTTTATAAAGAAAGCGTTCTGGTTACGGACGAAGTAGAAGCCGGCATTGAATCCCTGGTCGATTTAGCCCCGCTCCACAACGCGGCTCACCTGCAGGGCATTCGGGCGGCCAAGGCTGTTTTCGGCGAAAGCGTACCGCAGGTTGTTGTATTTGACAACGCCTTCCACAGCACCATGCCGCCGAAAGCCTACATTTACCCGCTGCCGTATGAATACTATGAAAAGTACCAGGTTCGCCGCTATGGCTTCCACGGTACCTCCCACCGTTTTGTCAGCGCCCGTCTGGCCAAGCTTCATCCGGAATACAAGAAAGTTATCGTCTGCCACCTCGGCAACGGCTCTTCCCTTTCCGCAATTAAAGATGGAAAAGTAATTGACACCACCATGGGTCTGACCCCGCTGGACGGCTTCATCATGGGCTCCCGCTGCGGCGCCGTTGACCCGTCTGCCATTACCTACATTCAGTCCAAGGAAGGCCTGAATCCGGAAGAAACTTCCGACATGATGAACAAGAAATCCGGTCTCCTTGGTGTTTCCGGCGTTTCTTCCGATATGCGTGACGTAAAGGCCGCCGCACAGGCCGGCAATGAACGCGCCCAGCTGGCATTGGACATCTTTGCTTACCAGATTGCCAAACTGATTGGTTCTTATTACGTTGCCCTCGGTGGCTGTGACGCCATCTGCTTTACCGCAGGCATCGGCGAAAATGACTCCACCGCTCGTCTGTCCATCCTGAAGCAGCTGGAATGCCTCGGCATTTATGTAGACCTGGAAACCAACAAGAACACCCATGGCGAAGAAGCCAAGATTTCCACCCCAGATTCCAAGGTAGACCTGTATGTTCTTCCGACCAATGAAGAACTGATGATTGCCCGGGACACCAGAGACATTGTAGAAAAGCTGTAATTACGATATTTCAAGTAAAATCAGTACTTGTTCACAAAAATGCAGACAAAAAAATCCCTGCAAACCGGAAAAATTTCGTCGCTGAAAATGTGTGACAAAACGACAAACCTGTATACATTTGCTTAAGAATCAGGTATCATGTAATTGAGGATACACCCTATCCTTTCTGTGCAGGAGTTTCTTTTAGAAACTCAAAAGCAACGGGGAAGGAGCAACTTGGCGGAGTTGCTCCTTTCTTTTTTTATGCCCATTTTTATACCCATCGCCTACGCCAATCACCAACTCGCAAAAAAGGAAGAAAAAGGCAGCAAGCAAAAACCAACACTTTGCAGATTTCATTTTTTGTCAAATGTGCAGTTGTTGGTTTGTCAGGCCCACCCAAAAGACGAAAAAAATGCAACTCGCCCGCCTGCCACATCCGCCAAAAATGGCTATTCCACGCCCTTTTTAGCCAACATAAAGAAACGCAAATTCACCAATCATCCTGCCTTCACTGCCACCGTGCACACCCCAAAAATCACAAATATTCGCACCTTTGTGCTTTCGTTCTTTCCCGCCTTATCAGCATTAATTAAAAAAGTATAATAACCCGGTCGAAAGACGAAAGTATTTTACGCAAAGGAGAAGTTCGTATGAAAAAATTAACAAGAAGGATCCTCAGCACCCTTTTAGTCCTTGTGCTGGTTCTTTCCTTCAGTACAGCCGGTCTGAGCTCGTTTGCTGCCTCTGCAAACACGCCAGCCACCGCATCCTGGTTTAATGACAACAAGATTGTATTAAAGTCCGGGCAGTCTATTACCTACAACAAAGACGAAGATGTCATGAAGCAGGAAATCTTTGATACCGTGGTAGACCATGAGCAGTCCGTCCTTCCTGAAAACACCAAGTGGGACGACTTAAGTTACCTTATTATGGATTCCGATGTCGGCACCACAACCGTCTACATCTGCTATGGCTATGACATCACCTCCTATGAATCCGTCTCCATTGAAATTACCAAAGCTTCCATGAAGGTGGACATTCCCTTCTTCAAGAGCATCTACTGTGATGAAAAGCTGACCAATTACGTAACCGTAACCCCGGATGACGACGCCATTTACGCCTACACCCTCTTTGCCGGAATTAACAGTTCTGCCAATGTTGGGCTGTATGTAAACCTGCCCACACAGATTTCCTCCGTCATCGGCAACGAGTACGTTGGCAAGGTTTGGTCATGGATTGATGACGACGAATATACCCTGGAAGAACGCCTTGCCGAAGGCATGACCGTAAAGCAGTTTAAAGCATTTCTGAGCAATGAAACCTTCCTGGGTGCGCTGGAATTTGTCGGCGTGGACACCAGCGGATTCCGGTCCGTTCTGAACGTTTTAAATAGCGATTTAGTTTCCTACATTATTGATGACTCCCGCGTTGCCATCGGAGTTCCCAACCGTGCCGGTGCCTATGCTGTAGTTGCTCTTGGTTCTGACAGCAATTACGAAACCGCAATGGATTACGGCACCTTTATTGTCAAGAAGCGCTGGGGCGCAACCCTGCAGTGGAAAGACAATGACCCGCTTAAGGGTGCAATTGTTCTGTACAACGGCACTGCCGGTCACATCCAGGACGGCGTAAAGGTGATTTACAGTGGTCTTACCTCTGCAAACAAACCTTACATTTCCACAAAAGCACCGACCGAAGCCGGGAAATATGTTGCTACCGCCTTCTTAGCCGGCGGCAACTACATGGCACTGCCGTTGGTTCAGACCTTCACCATTTCCTAAAGCAATTTTCTAAAAAGAAGAAGGCAAACCAACACTTTTCCAGTCCATTTTTGGACAAATGTGCAAGTGTTGGTTTGTCAAAAAGCCCCCAAGGCGGACAGTTGTGCCATTCCGGTACAGACGTCCTGTTTTTCCACCCTTCAGAAATGGCTATCCTTTGCCCTTCTTTAAACTTGTTTTAAGGAAAGCGTACAAGCAGAACTGAAAAAACGGCGTAACAGCGTGAGTCACGACTCTCACAAATGCGCGCACATTTGTGTTTTCCTTGCTTTTCCCCTTATCGGAATTAGTTAAAAGACTATAATAAAGCTGTCAAACGACGTACACATTTTACGCAAAGGAGCGTTTCGTATGAAAAAAATTACAAGAAGGATTATCAGTACTATTTTAGTTCTTGTGCTGGTTCTTTCCTTCAACATTGTCGG
>CAVFBE010000097.1:0-4525 GCA_963620745.1 Muribaculaceae bacterium
CGAAAAGAATCTGAAGGCAATGACAAAAATTGTTGCCTTGCTGCGTGAACTTACGGATCCGGAGGAAGTGTATCAGGCCCTGAAAACGCCACTTTCTGAATACGTGAACCCGGGCTTTGTAACTACCGCTGAGTATGTGGCAGAGTGGATGGCTTTGGGCGGAAAGGCGGACTCGCGGCTGGATTATTATGCGGACGCCCTGGTTTATTCAACGGACCGGGGCGAAAAGGTGCGCTCCAAGTCGGAAATGATGATTGCTAACCTTCTTTATGCGATGCAGCTACCTTATCAATATGAAAAGCCACTGAAGTTGGATGGAAAATTGGTTTACCCCGACTTTACGATTTTGGATGTGGACACGCGCACGGAAGTCTACTTTGAACATTTCGGAATGATGGATGAAGTGGATTATCAAACGGCAGCTTTGTCAAAAATGGAAAGGTATGAAATGTCCGGACTGGAAGTTGGAAAGGATTTTTTGTATTCCTTTGAGTCGAGGCAGGTGCCGTTTAATATTGGCTTGATTCGGAAGAAACTGGCTGCAAGGTTTGGAAATAGGTGAGCTGATTTGGAATTGATACTTTTAGCTGTGGCTGGTGGTTATTGTGGCAAACTGGGGGCTGATGCTTCATTTGCCACACGGAAATGGAGTTCGGGTGGCAAACTGGAGTTGTAATGCTAATTTGCCACACGGGAAAGGCTGGAGCAGCCAGACGCTGATTGATGGGCACTGATTATTGTGGCAAATGTTGGGCTGATGCTTCATTTGCCACACGGAAATGGAGTTCGTGTGGCAAACTAGAGTTGTAATGCCAATTTGCCACACGGAAATGGAGTTCGGGTGGCAAACCAGACTTGCAGTGACAATTTGCCACACGGGAAAGGTTGGAGCAGCTAGGAGCCGATTGGTGGAGGCTGGTTATTGTGGCAAATTTGGAGCTGATGCTTTATTTGCCACACGGAAATGGAGTTTGTGTGGCAAACCAGACTTGCAATGCCAATTTGCCACATGGGAAAGGCTTGAATAGCCGGGCGCTGCTTGATGGGCATTGATTATTGTGGCAAATATGGAGCTGATGCTTCATTTGCCACACGGAAATGGAGTTTGTGTGGCAAACTGGAGTTGTAATGCTAATTTGCCACATGAGTAGAGCTGACAAGCTTAGGCCTCCGCGCTAAGTCAAGATGAGCAAGCACCAAGCTTGCTGTCCGGCTGGGCCAGATTAGTAAAATCTGTTCAGCCTGGAAACAGATGGATTTAGATATAAATCCGGCGGAGCCCCTTCTTTTTTCAAAAACAGGCCGCACGCAAGGACTGCTTGACGCCAAAGTTTTGCAAAAACAACCCGAACGCAAGCACTGCTTTCTTGCCAATCGGCCCCGATTTGTGTAATCTGAAGTCAAGCAGGAGGTGCGCCGCATGGACTTTGGCCAACAAATCAAGAACATTCGCAAGGAAAAGAATTTAACCCAGGAGCAGTTTGCCATTAAGCTGAATGTCAGCCGGCAGGCGGTCTCCAATTGGGAAAATAACAAGAACCTTCCGGACATAGGGATGCTGATCCTTATGTCGGAGGTGTTTCAAATCTCGCTGGACCAGCTAATTAAGGGGGAGGACCAAATGAACAACATGACCGAAAAAATTATTCAGGATGGCAGTGAAACCAGGCGAGCCAGATTTAATGCCATTACCATAGTCATCGGTGCTTTATTACTCTGTCTTGGCATTCTTTTGCTGGTAATCAAGGCTTTTTCAGTGGAATACGTTGACGCAAGCGGCATCCTGCATGAAAATTTCTTCCTGTTGCCGCTGGGCTTCCTGTCTATCTTTTGCGGCCTAATTGCCTTTGCAACGGTAGGGATAAAGACCATTGTTAAAAAGGTAAAGGAAAAGGTGAAGGACAAGCGCCAAAACAGGCAATAATGAAAGAGACCCCAATACAGGCACCCCGGCTGCCAAGCTGCTTTTACGCAGATCGGTAACTGGGGTGTTTTTGCGTAGCCCGGTACTGGGCTTTTCCATTATGTGTGGCGCTACGTGTAAGAACGGGAGCGGCAATGCTACCCGCACGGATTTTGCCTGGAATTTTAAAGAGAAAAAGTGGGAAATTAGGCGGTAGTAACCGGAAAAATGTGATACAATAACCGGAGTTAATGTCCGAACAAGAAGGAGTAGGAAAGAAACTATGAAATTAGGGATTGTCGGGTTGCCGAACGTCGGAAAAAGTACCCTGTTTAATGCCATTACCAATGCGGGTGCGCAAAGCGCCAATTATCCGTTTTGCACCATAGAGCCAAACGTGGGCGTGGTTGCTGTTCCGGATAAGCGTTTGGATTTGTTAGCAGAGCTGTACCATCCGAAGAGTGTGGTCCCGGCCAGTATTGAATTTGTAGATATTGCAGGTCTTGTGAAAGGTGCTTCCAAAGGGGAAGGACTTGGCAATAAGTTCCTGTCCCATATCCGGGAAGTGGACGCCATTATTCATGTGGTTCGCTGCTTTGAAAATGATGATATTGTTCATGTAGAAGGTTCCATTGATCCCGGCCGGGACATTGAAACTATTAACCTAGAACTGATCCTGGCTGATGCCGAAGTGCTGGACAAGCGGATTGTCAGAGTGCAGAAAGCCATGAAGGGGGACAAGTCCCTCGGCAAGGAACTGGCCATTCTGGAACGCTATAAGGAGGCATTGGACAATGGCCTTTGCGCCCGTACCGTGGAAGTAACGGAGGACGAAAAAGAGCTGCTGACCGACTTCAACCTTCTGACCAACAAACCGGTTATTTACGCCTGCAACATGGGCGAAGACGACTTCCTTGGCGGAATTGACGCTAACGCACGGTACCAGGCGGTCAAGGCCATTGCCGAAGCCGAAGGTTCTGAAGTGCTTCCAATCTGTGCCGAGCTGGAGGCGGAAATTGCCTCCTTAAGCAAGGAAGAGAAAGCCGAGTTCCTTGCCGATTTGGGCATTGAACAGGGCGGCCTGGACCTGCTGATCCAGCGTTCCTATGATTTGCTTGGCCTGATGTCCTTCTTAACGGCAGGCGAACCGGAGGTTCGTGCCTGGACCATTAAGAAGGGGACAAAGGCCCCGCAGGCAGCGGGAAAAATCCACTCCGACATTGAACGTGGATTTATCCGCGCCGAGGTTATCAATTATCAAACTTTGCTGGAGCAGGGCTCCCTGGCTGCCGCCAGAGAAAAGGGCCTGGTTCGCTCTGAAGGAAAGGACTATGTCATGCAGGATGGCGATGTAGTTCTGTTCCGCTTCAACGTATAATCTGAAAATAGGAAGAGGGCTTCTTATGAAAAAGGAAAAGACTAAGCAGATTACATCGCAACCGTCGCTGGCCTCTGCACAAAAAGAGAAAATGGAAGACTCTGTCGGCGATGGAAAGATCAGCTACAAAAGACTGGTCAGCGTTATCATTACCAGTGTCATTGGCATTGTAACCAATGTAGCCCTGGGCCTTATCAAGGTGTTTGTCGGTCTGGCATCTAACTCCATTGCCATCATGTCCGACGCCATCAACAACTTTACGGACAGTATTTCTTCCATTGTTACCATTGTTACTATGGCTTTGGTAGGAAAGGGCGCCACCAGAAAGCATCCCTTTGGCTTTGGCCGTCTGGAATATTTCTCCAGTATGATTATTGCCATTCTGGTTCTGGTAACCGGTACGGAATTCCTGATTAATTCCGTTCGCAAAATTATTACGCCGGAAGAAACGTCTTATACCACAACCGCGTTAATTCTTTTGGTAGTTGCCATTCTTGCTAAGATTGCTCTTGGTCTTTATACCAAGCATTCGGGGAAGAAAACTAACTCGCCGAACTTAGTGGCCTCCGGCCAGGACGCTTTGTCAGACGCTATCATCACTGGTGTTACTCTTATTGCCGCCCTGGTAACCAAATTTACCGGCATCATCATTGATGGTTGGGTTGGTGTAGTAGTTTCCATCTTCGTTTTAAAAGCCGGAATTGAAATCTGCATGGAAGTTTTAAGCAAGCTGATGGGTGACCGCCCGGAAGCAGACCTTGCAGATAAGCTGATGGACAAAATCCGCAACACGGAAGGCATTGTTGGTGCCTATGACTTAATCCTGCACAACTACGGCCCCAATATTTATATTGGTAACGTTAACGTAGAGCTGGACGAAGGCTTAACCATCCGGGATGCCTACAAGATTATTCATCCGCTGAACACGGAGCTGTTTAATGAATACGGCGTATTCTTCTACTTCGGCTTCTACTCCATTAACGTACAGGACGAAGAAGTCTACAACATGCGCAACGCCGTCAAAGCCACGCTGCTGGAAGACCCGGATGTCCTTCAAATCCACGCCTTCTTTGTGGATACCAAGGACAAACACATGAGCTTTGACGCCGTTCTCAGCTTTGACATTAAGGATCCAATCCCTAAAATCCTGGAACTGAAGGGCAAGGTTCGCGACCTGTATCCGGACTATGACGTCACCATCGTTCCCGACCGTGACTACACCTTAACCAAAAAGTAAGCACGGT
>CAVFBE010000098.1:0-4513 GCA_963620745.1 Muribaculaceae bacterium
GAAAAAGCCACAGTGCCAATGGAACCCGCTACTGAAACAGAACCGGTGACAGTAGCAGAGGAACTAACTCGCCAGGAAGAGGTAACGCAGGCCGCACAGACGGCACAAGTTTCACAGACAACACAAACCGCACAAGCACCACAAGCCACACAGGCCACACAGGCAACACAAACAGACGAACCGGAGGATCCGCTCCTTCCGTTTATAGACAAACTGACCGCGTTAGGCGTAGACCTGACCATAGAGGAGTAAAACAATGAAAGCGAACGTTCCAAAGACCGGCATTGGTGCCAACCAGGCCGGCATGATGAAACAAATCCAGAAGATGCAGGAAGACATGGAAGCCAAGCAGAAGGAAGTACAGGAGGCGGAATTCTCCGCTTCTGCCGGCGGCGGAGCCGTATCCGTTGCCGTAAAGGGCACCCACGAAGTCAGCGCCATTCACATCCAGCCGGATGTGGTAGATCCGGACGATGTAGAAATGCTGGAAGACCTGCTGACTGCCGCTTTGAACGAAGCCAACCGCAAGGCTGCGGATGCCATGGAAAATGCCATGGGTTCTGTAACCGGAGGAATGAACATTCCGGGTATGCCGGGACTCTTTTAACCAAAATCCCAGTTTTGGAGGACCATCATGAGTGTTGACGTTGCCGCGCTTTCCCAACTGATAGAACAGTTTGAGCGCATTCCGGGCATCGGACATAAAAGTGCACAACGAATGGCGTTTTACGTGCTGAATCTGCCGGAAGCAGATGCTGAAAAATTTGCGGATTCCATCCTGAATGCGCGCAAAAAAATTCATCAGTGTGCCATCTGCTGCAATCTGACAGAGGACGAGCTTTGCTCCATTTGCAAAAATGAAGCCAGAGACAAGTCCATTGTCTGCGTAGTGGAAGACCCACGGGATGTCATGGCCATTGAACGCACCCACGAATATGGTGGTACCTATCATGTTTTGCATGGAGCAATCTCGCCGATGTCCGGTGTGGGCCCCGACCAGCTGACCATTAAGCAGTTGCTGGCCCGGCTGGACGGCGTCAACGAAGTCATTATGGCAACCAACCCAACGGTGGAAGGGGAAGCTACCGCCATGTATCTTTCCCGTCTGCTGAAGCCCATGGGCATCCGGACCACCCGTCTGGCTTATGGTGTGCCCGTCGGGGCCGACCTGGAATATGCGGACGAAGTTACATTGTCCAGAGCCATGGAGGGTCGTCGGGAAATTTAACCATTTCACCCTGGAAGGATTGAAAGGAAAGGAGGGCTCTTACAGTGCCACAGCAAAGTGAATTACAAACTGTATCACGCAACAAAAAGGCCTATCATGACTACTTTGTTATTGACAGTTATGAAGCCGGAATAGAGCTCTTCGGAACCGAAGTCAAGTCCGTTCGCCAGGGAAAAATTAACCTGAAGGACGCCTGGTGTACCATTGATGACGGCGAATTATTCGTCAACGGAATGCACATCAGTCCGTATGAATTCGGGAACATCTTTAACCGGGATCCCCTGCGGAAACGCCGGTTGCTGATGCACAAGCGGGAAATAAATCGCCTGTTTGGAGAAATTAAGCAGCAGGGGTATACTTTAGTTCCGCTTTCCGCTTACTTTAAGAAGGGTAAGCTGAAAATTCAGGTTGGTCTTTGTAAGGGTAAAAAGAATTATGACAAGCGGGAAAGCATTGCCAGAAAAGACGCACAACGGGAAGCCGAGCGGGCTCTCCGGGACCGTCAAAGATAACACCACCGAATCAATAAGGGGATGAAAGGATTTCGACGGGGACGGTGAACCACGATAAGCGGGTAGAGGCGCAAGACCGCTTTAAAACTTGCAAACTTTTTCAAAATAAACGACAACGATAATTTTGAACTCCAGGCTGCGTAAGTAAGCCTGCATCCTGCCCGGGAGGACTGCGGCCCGGTGTCAGGGTGTCATCTTAGCAGTGCACGTGCACAGAGTACTTGCTTCGGCTCTGTCATGAAAAAGGGAGCTACCGACTGTATCAGCCTGTTAGCCGGCGGGTACACGGGGGAATCTTAGTAGACTGAATACACCCGTAGAAAGTTGTGTGGATCTGTTTTCGGACGTGGGTTCGACTCCCACCATCTCCACCACTATAAAAAGGCACCTATCAGCGGCAGGTACGCAGATAGGTGCTTTTCTTTTCGGCAAAACAACCGAAAGCAGGGGAAAAACTTTGGCCTTTTTACGGTAGTTTCTGTTTTGGAAAAAAGCGGCGGATACGCTATAGTAAAGATGGGGGACGCCCCGCTTTAAAAACCAAATTTTAACAGAAAGGACGATGAAAATGGACAAGACCAATAAGTATGCAGGAACACAGACAGAGAAAAATCTTTGGGAAGCCTTTGCCGGTGAATCCCAGGCCAGAAACAAGTACACCTACTTTGCCTCCGTTGCCAAAAAGCAGGGTTATGAGCAAATTGCCGCCCTCTTTCTGAAAACGGCAGACAATGAAAAAGAACACGCCAAGCTATGGTTTAAGGAGCTGGAAGGTATTGGAGACACTGCAGCCAACCTGCTTGCAGCAGCCGAAGGAGAAAACTACGAATGGACCGACATGTATGACGGCTTTGCCAAAACGGCAGAAGCAGAAGGCTTTTCCGAACTGGCAGCAAGATTCCGGCTGGTGGCGGCAATAGAACGGCATCATGAGGAACGTTACCGGGCCTTGCTCCATAATGTGGAAATGGCCGAAGTGTTTGCCAAAAGTGATGTTAAAGTTTGGGAATGCCGCAACTGCGGACACATTGTAGTTGGCACGGAGGCACCTGAAATCTGCCCCACCTGCCTGCACCCGCAAAGCTACTTTGAAGTACATGCAGAAAATTATTAATTGAGAGGGAGGCGTTATCATGGCACAAAAATTCTATGTTTGCGAACATTGCGGAAATGTCATTACCTTTCTTGAAAACCGCGGCGTACCGGTAGTTTGCTGCGGACAGGAAATGACCGAACTGATTCCGGGTAAGATGGATGCTGCCGTGGAAAAACACGTCCCGGTTTACACAGTGGCAGACGGCGTGGTTACTGTTTCCGTCGGCGAGGTAGCCCATCCCATGATTCCGGAACACTACATTGAATGGATCTGGCTACAAAGCAAAGAGGGAGCGCAACTAAAGAAGCTACATCCGGGAGATCCTCCGGAAGCACGCTTCCTTATTAGTTCCGAAGACCAGGTGGAATCCGTACTGGCCTACTGTAATTTACATGGGCTTTGGGAAGGATAACCGTAAGCTGTAAACAAAAAGGCCGGTGGCTGCAATGCAGTCACCGGCTTACCTTTTGTAGAGCCTTAAATTTATAACACCATGAGCACAGTGCCAAGGGTAATCAACACAGACCCGATGGCGGTTTTTACCGTGAACTCTTCATGTAGGAAAGTAAAGGCTAAAATCAGCGTCAGGACAACGCTCATTTTATCAATAGGGACGACTTTGGAAACGTCTCCCAATTGAATGGCCCGGTAATAACAGATCCAGGAAGCACCGGTGGCCAGGCCGGACAGAATCAGAAAAATCCAGCTTTTTTTGTCTATGGTGGTAATGCCACTTTGTGCGTGGGTCAGAAAGACAATCAGCCAGGACATGCCGACCACCACAACGGTGCGGATGGCGGTGGCCAGGTTACTGTCTACACCCTCTATGCCAATCTTGGCTAAAATAGAGGTCAGTGCAGCAAAAACGGCAGACAGGATGGCAAATACAATCCACATAAAATCCCTTCTTTCATGCGTCTTTATTATAGCCCAAAAGTAGTACCACGAAAATGGTATTATCCTTTATAATAGGAATAACAACGAAACGGAGGAATTGATATGTCGGCAACCGTAGAAATCCTGTGCATTGTCATTATTCTTTTATTGCTGGCGCTGCTTGCAGTTGTGCTGTTTAAAAAGCCACAGCTGGACACCACACAGCTGGACAAAATTGAAGAAATCAGCCAGCAGTCCAAAGGGCAGCTCAGCGGTCTGAATCAGAGTATGGCAGACCTGACCAACAAGAATTATGAACAGCAGATTCAACTGATGAAAGAATTGAATGCCAGTAATGAAAAGCAGAATCAGGTCATTACCACATCCATTCACAACCTGCAGGAAAGCAATGAAAAGAAACTGGACCAGATGCGGAATGCGGTAGACGCTAACTCGCAGAAACAATCGGAAACGGTTTCCAAAGCCATTACGTCCATGCAGGAAAGCAATGAAAAGAAATTGGAGCAGATGCGGCTGACGGTAGACGAAAAGCTGACGGAAACCCTGAACAAGCGCATTAATGCGTCCTTTGAACAGGTTTCCACCCAGCTGGAAAACGTGCACAAGTCCTTAGGGGAAATGAAGGAATTGTCGGCCGGTGTTACGGACAATGTCAAGGGTCTGAACCGCGTGCTGACCAACGTCAAGTCCCGCGGGACCTGGGCGGAAGTACAGCTTGGCAATATCCTGGATCAGACTATTCCCGGCCGGCATGTATGAAACCTGCCGGCCGGAATAGTC
>CAVFBE010000099.1:0-4327 GCA_963620745.1 Muribaculaceae bacterium
AGAAGAGAAGGCCCGCCGCAAAGCCGAGCAGAAAGCCAAAGAGCAGGCTAAGAAAGAAGCCTACCGGAAGCAGCTGGAAGAAGAGGCTGCTGCCCGTGCAGCTGCAGAAGCTGCCGAAGCGGAAGAAGTCCCGGCACAACCGGCAATGACGGTTGCAGATGAAAAAGCAGCCAAGAAAGCCGCAAAAGAAGAAGCCAAGAAGCAGGCGGAAAAGGAAAAGATTGCCCGCATGATTGCCAAAGAGCGGGAAAAGGAAGCCATCCGCCACGAAAAACTGATGGCAAAGAAGAACAGAGGCTAAACCATGATCTTTTTAATTGCTACCCAGAACCAGCATAAGAAAAAAGAATTTGACCGCATTCTGGCGCCCTTAGGAATTGAAATTAAAACCGCCGGAGACTTAGGCCTGTCCCTTCCCGATGTGGAAGAAACCGGCAGCAGTTTTGAAGAAAATGCACTGTTAAAGGCACGAAGCGGATGCCTGGTCAGCGGTCAGCCGACCCTGGCAGATGATTCCGGCCTTTGTGTAGACGCACTGGGCGGAGCCCCGGGCATTTACTCCGCACGCTACAGCGGCGGAGATGATGAAGCCAACAATGACAAGTTGCTGGCAGAGCTGGAAGGGGTTCCGGAGGAAAAGCGCACGGCCCATTATGCCTGCGCTATTGCAGCCGTTTTCCCGGACGGACGCGAATTTGTTGTCTTAGGAACCGTGGATGGCCACATTGGCTTTTCCCGTCACGGGCAGGGTGGCTTTGGTTATGACCCCCTGTTTTATTACGGAGACAAAACCTATGCGGAAGTACCTCCGGAAGTCAAAGACCAGACCAGTCACCGCAGTGTGGCACTCCATAAAATGTGTAAGTTGTTGAAAGAGGAAATCAAGAATGACCAGTAAAGAAAGAGCAGCACTCCGCGCAAAAGCGCATACCCTGACGCCTGTTACCCAGATCGGGAAAAACGGCATCAGCGCGGATCTGATTCGCCATGTAGATGAAGCCCTGACCGCCAGGGAATTAATTAAAGTAAAGGTTTTGTTGGAAACCACGCCCATTCGTCCAAAGGATGCCGCAGCAGAACTGGCCGCTGCCACCGGCGCAGAAATCTGCGGGGTTGTCGGCGGAGTCATTATCCTGTACCGTTATAGTCAGGAACTGCATGATAAGGAAAAGCAGAAAAAAGCCAACATCCGCAAAGCGGAAAAAGTCAGCCGGCAGAATGCCAGAGACAAAGCCCGCCGGGAGTATCTGGCGGCCAAGAAGAAGGAAAGACAACGTGGATAACATCGGCGTTTTTGGCGGAACCTTTAATCCGCCCCACTTAGGACATCTTCATATTGCAACTGCTTTTTTGCAGGCCTTTCAGCCGGAGGAACTGCTGATTATTCCGTCTTATGTTCCGCCGCACAAGGCCAGTCCGGAACTGGCTTCCGGAGAAGACCGTCTGGCTCTTTGCCAGCAGACGTTTACGGATCCGCGTTGCAAAATTTCGGATTTGGAGTTGCAACGGAAGGGCCGTTCCTATACAGTGGATACGCTGGAAGAATTAAAACAAAAGTATCCGGGAAAAGAACTCTACTTTTTAGTAGGAGATGACATGTTGCTGTACCTGCCACACTGGCGGGAACCGGAGCGGCTGCTGGAACTGGCTCACTTTGTTTCGGCCGTGCGTTCAGATCGGACCTCCGTTTCGGATTTGGAACGGTTTGCGCAGCAACAATATCCGGCACAGTATGCCGCCGGACGTTTTCACTTTTTGCAACTGGAGCCCTTTGAGGTCAGCTCTACGGAGCTCCGGAACAAACGCAAGGCCGGAGAAGCCCTGACCGGGCTGGTTTCAGCAGAAGCGGAAGCGTATATTAACCGGAAAGGACTATACCTATGATAGAACGGAAAGACGAACTGGTTCAGCTGTTACAGCAGAAGCTGAAACCGTCCCGGTTCCGCCATTCCCTGAACGTGGCCGATGCCGCACGGCAGCTGGCCGAACGGAATGGCGTTGACCCGGACAAAGCCTACCTGGCAGGGCTTCTTCATGATATTGAAAAGAATGCCTTGCCGGAGGAACAGCAAAAATACCTGTTCCAGCTGGGGGCTCCGGTTCCCGACGCCGTACGCAACAATCCCAAGCTGTGGCATGGGCCGGCGGGCGCCTGTTTCGTCCGGGACGAACTGGGCATTACGGACCCGGAAATCCTTTCCGCCATTCAGTACCACACCATTGGGAAGAAAGACATGACCACCCTGGAAAAGATCATTTATACGGCTGATCTGATTTCCGTGGAACGCTCCTACCCGGACGTGGACAAGGTCCGCGCCGCCGCCCTTCAGAATTTAGATGAAGGCACTTTCCTAGGAGCCCAATTTACCCTGCAAAAGCTGCTGGCCCAGCGCCAGCCTTTAAATGCCGACACGCTGGAGTTATACAACCAGCTGGCCGAACAATTCTTAGCGGAGGAACGCGCATGACAAATCTTGAACTGGCTCAAAAAATAGCCACCATCCTGGACGACAAGAAGGCCATTGATGTTCGCATCAAAAAGGTAGGAGATTTAACCGTGCTGACAGAGTACTTTGTTATCTGCAACGGTACCTCCAACACCCATATCAAATCCCTGGCAGACGAAGTAGAATTCAAACTGAAGCAGGAAGGCATATCCGGTCATCTGGAAGGAAAATCCTCGGATTGGTTACTGGTAGACTTCGGCAGCGTTATTGCCCATATTTTCCTACCGGCCGCCAGAGAGCAGTTTAATCTGGAACGGCTTTGGGCAGACGCGGAAGATATTCCAATTGCGTAACGCTGCATCGCCAAGGAAACAAAGAAAAACGCATAGTAACAATTCTAAAATAGAAGGAATGTTGACACATGAAAGCATATAATTTTAAGGAAGTAGAAGAAAAGTGGCAAAAGAAGTGGGAAGACGCCGGCGTCTTTCATGCAGAAGACGGTTCTGAAAAGCCGAAATTTTATGGCCTGGTAGAATTCCCGTATCCCTCCGGAGCGGGCATGCATGTAGGACACATTAAAGCGTATTCCGGTCTGGAAGTGGTTTCCAGAAAAAGACGGATGCAGGGCTACAATGTCCTCTTCCCGATCGGCTTTGATGCCTATGGTTTGCCGACGGAAAACTACGCCATTAAAACCGGTATGCATCCAAGAGAGGTTACGGACAAGAACATTGCCCGCTTCTCTGACCAGTTGAAAAGAGTCGGATTCTCCTTTGACTGGAACCGTGTCATTGATACCACGGACGAAGATTACTACAAGTGGACGCAGTATATTTTCCTGAAGATGTTTGACCACGGCCTGGCCTTCCGTGACAAGACCCTGGTTAACTACTGCCCATCCTGTAAGGTTGTTCTGTCCAATGAAGACTCCCAGGGCGGTCACTGTGACATCTGCCACTCCGAAATTGTGCAGAAGTCCAAGGACGTTTGGTATCTGCGGATTACCGAATATGCCGACAAGCTGCTGGAGGGTTTGGAAGAAGTAGATTATCTGCCGAACATTAAGCAACAGCAGATTAACTGGATTGGGAAATCCGTTGGTGCGTTTGTAGACTTCCCGGTAAAGGGCTCGGATAACGAAACCCTGGAAGTTTACACCACCCGTCCGGACACCCTGTTTGGTGTTACGTTCATGGTTATGGCGCCGGAACATCCTATGATTGACCGGTACGCCGACCGCATCGGCAACATGGATGCCATTACGGCATACCGTGCCGAATGCGCTAAGAAGACCGAATTTGAACGCACCCAGCTGGTCAAGGACAAGACCGGTGTAAAAATTGACGGTCTGACCGCCATTTCTCCGCTGGACGGCAGAGAAATTCCAATCTTCATTTCCGACTACGTAATGATGGGCTACGGCACCGGCGCAATCATGGCTGTTCCGGCCCATGACCAGAGAGACTATGACTTTGCCAAGAAATTCGGCATTGACATTATTGAAGTAATTAAGGGCGGAGACATTTCCAAGGAAGCCTATACCGGAGACGGAGAAATGATTAACTCCGGCTTCCTGAACGGCATTCAGGATAAGAAAACCGCTATTGCCAAAATGCTGGACTACCTGGGCGAAAAGAAGCTGGGTAGAAAGGGCGTACAGTACAAGATGAAGGACTGGGCCTTTAACCGCCAGCGTTACTGGGGCGAACCAATCCCCATTGTGCACTGCCCGAAGTGCTGCATGGTTGGCGTTCCGTATGAAGAGCTGCCGCTGAAGCTGCCGGTAGTAAAAGACTTTAAGCCGGGCACTGACGGGGAATCCCCGCTGGCCAAGATTCCGGAATTTGTCAACAGCAAGTGCCCGAAGTGTGGAGGCC
>CAVFBE010000100.1:0-4269 GCA_963620745.1 Muribaculaceae bacterium
GCTACTGCGTGCTTGGACAGGTCATCATATACCACAAGGACATCCTTGCCCTGTCGGAAGAAGTCATTCACCGGTACTTCACCGGCACGGTTTCCCGCGTCGGCGGCATTACCCTGAAAGAAATTGAAGAAGGCATTGCCTTCCGTCATGACCACGCCTTTGACCCACTGGGTCTTGGAACTGACACCACTTTGGACAGCGTTGGCTTCCACTGCCTGCGCAGCGGCAAAGACAAGGAAGACCACTTATACAGTCCGGAAATCATTGTTACTTTGCAGCGCGCGGTTCGCGAAGGAGACTTTGAATTATTCAAGCGCTACTCCGACCTGGTTAATGACACTGCCCATCCGCATACCCTTCGCGGATTGCTGGGCTTTGTCTCGCAGGAAGAACCCATTCCGCTGGAAGAAGTAGAACCGGTGGAAGAAATTGTAAAACGCTTTAAAACGGGCGCCATGTCCTACGGTTCCATTTCCAAGGAGGCACATGAGTGTCTGGCCATTGCCATGAACCGGTTGGGCGGCAAGTCCAACACCGGAGAAGGCGGCGAAGACCCAACCCGCTTCAACACAGAGCGCAACTCGGCCATTAAACAGGTTGCTTCCGGGCGATTCGGTGTTACCAGCGCCTATTTGAACAGTGCCGTTGAAATTCAGATTAAAATGGCACAGGGTGCCAAGCCGGGCGAAGGCGGACACCTGCCGGGCATGAAGGTTTATCCGTGGATTGCCAATACACGGTACTCTACCCCGGGCGTATCCTTAATTTCCCCGCCTCCGCATCATGACATTTACTCTATTGAAGACCTGGCACAGTTAATTTATGACTTAAAGAATGCCAACCGGTATGCCCGCATTTCCGTCAAGCTGGTTTCGGAATCCGGCGTCGGCACCATTGCCAGTGGCGTTGCCAAGGCCGGTGCTCAGGTTATCCTGATTTCCGGTTATGACGGCGGCACCGGCGCAGCACCATATTCGTCCATTCACCATGCCGGCCTGCCGTGGGAACTCGGCCTTGCCGAAGCACACCAGACACTCCTGGCCAACGGCCTGCGGGACAAGGTGTGCATTGAAACAGACGGTAAGCTGATGACCGGCCGGGACGTTGCCATTGCGGCTCTCCTTGGCGCCGAAGAATTCGGCTTTGCCACCGGCCCGCTGGTTTGCATGGGCTGTATGATGATGCGTGTCTGCAACAAGGACACCTGTCCTGCCGGTATTGCCACACAGAACAAGACTCTGCGTGGCCGCTTCTCCGGCAAGCCGGAATATGTTATGAATTACATGCGCTTCATTGCCATGCAGTTACGCGTTATCATGTCCAAGCTGGGCTTCCGCACGGTAGACGAAATGGTCGGCCGCACCGACTGCCTGAAGCGAAGGGACAATCTGGTTACCCGCCGAGCAGAAGAAATAGACCTTTCCCGTATTCTGGATCCGGCCTATGCCCACGCAGAAAGCTCTCACTTTAACAGAGAGCACGTATATGATTTCCACCTGGAAAAGACCAAAGATAAAACCGTTTTGCTTCCGGTTCTGCAAAAGTCCCTGAAATCGGCCGGCATTTCTGTTCCTACGGCGGAAGCCGGTGCAGAAACCACGCTTGCCGGTACCGGGAAAGCCCCGGCCGACATGCCGTCCGGCAAGGCACGTAAGGCTGCAGAAAAAATGGAACAGCAGGAAGTATCCGTTACCGTTTCCAGCACGGACCGTTCCTTCGGCACCATGCTTGGTTCGGATATAACCCGTATCTTTGGACAGAACCTGGCAGAAGATACCTTTGTGGTCCACGCCACAGGCGGCGGCGGCCAGTCCTTCGGGGCCTTTATCCCGAAGGGACTTACCATCCGCCTAACCGGAGACGCCAATGATGGCTTCGGCAAGGGGCTTTCCGGCGGTAAGCTGGTTGTGGTTCCTTCCGAAAAAGCCACCTTCCGTGCAGAAGAGAACATCATTGTCGGCAACGTAGCGCTGTACGGCGCCACCTCCGGTAAAGCCTACATCCGCGGCGTTGCCGGTGAACGCTTCTGCGTCCGCAACTCCGGCGCCACCGCCGTTGCAGAGGGCTGCGGTGACCACGGTCTGGAATACATGACCGGCGGTCGTGCCGTCATCCTCGGCCCAACCGGCAAGAACTTTGCAGCCGGTATGTCCGGCGGTATTGCCTACGTTCTGGACACAGACCACTCCCTGTACCGCAAGATGAACAAGGACATGGATACCATCCAGGAAGTTACGGATAAATACGACATTCTGGAATTGAAAGCCATTCTGGAAGATTACGAAAAAGAGACCGGCTCCACGCTGGCCAAAGAAATCCTGGCAGACTTTGAAGGCCGCCTTCCGGATTTCAAGAAGATTGTACCGAATGACTATCAGCGTATGCTGATTGCCATCAGCCGTTATGAAGAGCAAGGCGTTCCGCACGAAAGTGCCGTACTGGAAGCCTTCGAGGAGGTGACACGCAATGGGTAAACCAACCGGATTCTTAGAATATGACAGAGAAAACAACACTGACATTGCACCAAAGGAACGGTTACAAAACTTTAAGGAGTTCCACAAGCCCCTTTCCGAAGCCAAGCGCCGCGAACAGGGTGCGCGTTGCATGAACTGCGGCGTTCCCATGTGTCAGTCCGCCTTAAAGCTGTCCGGCATGGTAACCGGATGCCCGCTCCACAACATGATTCCCGAGTGGAATGATCAAATTTACAATAAGCATGACGAACACGCACTGTCTCGCCTTAGAAAGACCAGCAATTTCCCGGAATTTACCGGTCGTGTCTGCCCTGCTCTGTGTGAAAAAGCCTGTATCAACGGTCTTTATGGCGATGCAGTTACCATTCATGACAACGAACTCTTTGTCATTGAAACCGCTTTTGCCAAAGGCTATATGCAGCCGCGGATTCCCACCGTCAGAAGCGGGAAAAAGGTTGCCGTCATCGGCAGTGGTCCTTCCGGACTTGCCGTTGCGGACGAATTAAACCACCGCGGACATCAGGTTACCGTTTATGAACGGGATGACCGGATTGGCGGCCTCCTGATGTATGGCATTCCCAACATGAAGCTGGACAAAAGTGTTATCTACCGCCGTCAGAAGCTCATGGAAGCAGAAGGGGTTACCTTCCGCACCGGCGTAGAAGTCGGG
Organism: Muribaculaceae bacterium; assembly: GCA_963620745.1. GTDB lineage: Bacteria > Bacillota > Clostridia > Oscillospirales > Acutalibacteraceae > RUG420. The sequence goes on from CAVFBE010000100.1 coordinate 3,145, forward strand.
AAGGACCTGTCTGCCGAAGACCTGTTAAAAACCGCAGATGCTGTAGTACTGGCCTGCGGTGCCAAGCAAGCTCGTCCGCTTGCCGGTGCCGACACCAACGCCATCAAAGGCATCTACTATGCGGTAGATTTCCTGAAAGAAACTACTAAGAGTCTGTTGGACCACGGTCTGGAAGAATCCACCGGCACCTGGAAAACAGAAGAAGCCAGAGACTGCTCCACGCTTCTGAAAAACAAGGATTTCCTTTCTGCCAAAGACAAACACGTTGTTGTCGTTGGTGGCGGAGACACCGGCAATGACTGCATTGGCACCGCCCTCCGGCACGGCTGTAAATCCATCACCGCGCTGGAAATGATGCCACAGCCACCCAAGGAGCGCAGTGCTTCCAACCCGTGGCCGGAGTGGCCAAAGGTTCTGAAGACGGATTACGGCCACGAAGAGGCCATTTCCCGCTTCGGTACGGATCCGCGCCTGTTTGAAACCACGGTTAAGGAATATCATTGCAACAAAAAAGGCGAACTGAAGGAAATTGTCATTTCCAAAGTCACCTTCCAGGATCGCCAGCTGAAATTAGTAGAAGGCACAGAGCAAACCATTCCCTGTAACCTTCTCCTGATTGCCGCCGGCTTCACCGGTTGCGAACCGGCCACACCGCAAGCCTTCGGCGTCACCTTAAACGCCAGAGGCACAGTTCAGACCGAAGACGAAGACACCTTTGCCACCAACATCCCAGGCGTCTTCACCGCCGGTGACATGCACCGCGGTCAGTCCCTTGTTGTCTGGGCCGTCTCCGAAGGCCGCCGTTGTGCCCACGAAGTAGATGAATTCCTCATGGGGTACTCCAATCTCCGCGAAACCTAACTCACCCGGCCTAGCCGTACATAAAACAAGCAAAACACCCTGCAAGCAACCATTGGTGCCCGCAGGGTGTTTTATTCTGTTCCTCTTTATTTGTCCTAGTCTATCTCCACCACTACGGCCTTCTTTTCAAGATCTTCAACCACAGAGGAGTCACTACTGTAAAGCGCATTTGCAACCTCTTCAAAGGTCATCTTTGAATCATCTGTCAAAACAACAAAGGTACTGTCTTTTTCTGCACTATGCATTCTTCCTGTAAGGATAAGT
>CAVFBE010000101.1:0-4118 GCA_963620745.1 Muribaculaceae bacterium
CTGAAAAAACTGAAGATAGACTGGCAGAGCATGAGCCGCATTTTAAAAATTGGTCTTCCCGCCGGCATCCAAAGCGCCATGTTCTCTATTTCCAACGTTATTATTCAGGCAGCCATCAACAGCCTTGGGCAGGTGGTTATGGCAGCTTCCAGTGCGGCCTTCAATATTGAAGTGTTTGCCTATGACGTTATGAATTCGTTCAGCCAAGCGTGTACCACCTTCGTCGGCCAGAACTATGGGGCAGGGCAGATGAAACGCTGTAAGAAGACTTTTGCGTACAGTCTGACGGAAGCCATTATTGCAACTGCTTTGACCTGTGCCATTGTATTACTCAGTGGACGGTTTTTGCTTTCCATCTTCAACAATGATCCTTCCGTTATTGAAATCGGATATTTGCGGTTGAAGATTATTTTCCTGTCCTATGTCTTTACTACGCTGTATGACGTCATGTCCGGGTATATGCGGGGGTTTGGAAACTCTCTGGTTCCGGCCCTGTTGACTACGGTTGGAGTTTGCGCAGTGCGGATTGCCTGGATTCAGATAGCGTTCCCAAAGGAACCAACCTTCCGTACCATTTTAACGGCGTATCCCATCAGCCTGGCGGTTACTGCGGCAATGGTATTTGTTGCACTGCTGATTACCAGACCGGCTCATAAATTTGAAAAAGAACAGCAAAAAAATGCTGTGACGGAAGTGTAAGCTTCGGTCACAGCATTTTTTGATAAGCCGCAAAGGCACTGGGAACAGAATACAAAGTGGCAAGCTCCTCTTTGGTAACAAAGAAGGCGTCCGGGAAACGGTCTTTTGGCAGGCTGTCTGCACCGGAAAGAGTAATGCGGTAGGCAATCATATGCCATTCTTTGTGCGTGAAGATATGCTTTGCGTCAGGCAGTTTTGTAATTTCGGCATCCGGGAACCATTCCCGGATGTCTTTCTTTTTCAGGTGCCCTTCCACATTCGGGAATTCATAAAGTCCGGCCAAAAGGCCCTTGTCCGGACGCTTATGCAGCAGCACCTGCGTTGGTGTCTGAATTAGAAATACGGTTTTCTTTTCCACCAGCCGTTTGGCCTTTGGCGGGAGCACCGGAAGATCCTCCATGGTGTTGCGTTCATAGGCTTTGCAGCTTGCCTGCCAGGGGCACTGACCACAATGCGGCATGCCATTGGGCAGGCAGACGGTGGCACCCAGGTCCATAAGGGCCTGATTAAAGTCACCTGGCCGGTCTTCGGGCATAAAGGACAGGAAGTATTCTTCTGCAATATCTTTGGCTTGTTGTGTATTGATTGGTTGGTGCCAGTCATTTATTCTGGCATAGACGCGCAGCAGATTTCCGTCTATGCTGGCTGCTTTCTTTTGAAAGGCAATGGAGGCAATGGCACCGGCCGTATAATGCCCGATGCCCGGCAGGGTTTCCAGTACTGCTGGATCTTCCGGAAAGTTCCCGCCAAAGTCGGAAACGACTATTCTGGCCGCTTTCTGCATGTTCCGGATCCGGTTGTAGTATCCCAAGCCTTGCCAAAGCTTTAAGCAGGTATCTTCGTCTGCCATAGCCAGACTCCGGATATCCGGAAGAGTGGCCAGAAAGCGATCATAATAGTCCCGTACTGCTTCCACGCGGGTCTGCTGCAGCATAATTTCCGACAGCCAGACGTGATACGGTGTGGGATCTTCCCGCCATGGCATGTGGCGTCTGGAACTGTCATACCAAGCCAGCAGTGCATCTGCAGGGGGATAGGATGAATGATTCATAACTGCTTATTCCTCTTCGTCTAAAAGCGCTTTATATAGGTCACCTTTCTTCAAGCCACAGTGCTTGGCGGCCACTTTGGCCGCATCCGTTTTGGAAAGCCCTGCTTTAACGCAGTCCTGTGCAAGGGAAAGACCTTCCGCCAGACCGGCACTTTTGACTTCTTTGGTGGCTCCGGAAAGGATAAGGACTAACTCGCCCTTAAGATTGTTGTCAGGGTAATCCTGAACGGCATCCTGCAACGTAGTGCGAATGACTTCTTCATGTACTTTGGTCAGCTCCCGAACAATGCAGAGGTCCCGATTGCCAAGGGTGGCATGCAGGTCCCGTAGTGTGGCGCTGAGCTTGTGCGGCGCTTCATACAGGAGGAGGGTGCCGGGTTCAGCAGTTAAGCTGTCCAGCTGTTCCTTCCGCTGCTTCTTGTTTACGCTAAGAAAGCCAATGAAAGTAAAACGGGTGCTGTCCATGCCGGACAGGGCCAGCGCAGTAGCAAAGGCGGTCGGGCCGGGAACGGTGACAACGGGGATGCCAAAGTCATGTGCTTGCTTGACCAGGTCCTGGCCGGGGTCTGAAATGGCGGGCATGCCGGCATCTGTGCATAAAACGCAGTTTTCTCCTTTTTGTATGCGCTTCAGTATGGCTTCGCCTTTGTAGTCCTTATTGTGTTCAAAGTAACTGGTTAAGGGCTTTTTAATACCAAAGTGGTTTAACAGTTTTAAGGTGACACGGGTGTCTTCCGCGGCAATGAAGTCACAATCCTGTAAGGTTTGGACGGCGCGTGGGGAAAAGTCCCCGAGGTTTCCGATGGGAGTGCCTAAAATGTAGAGTGTACCGCTCATGTGTTTTCTCCGTATTCTCCAATAATTTGTTGTAATTCTGCGGTGTTGCTGCCGTCCGGATTTTGAATCAGGAGGGGAGGCAGCACCTCTAAAAACGGTTTACCGCCGCGTCGGCCTTCCAGCAGGAACAGCCACGGCTTGCTTGCTGCGTTCTTCTGAACGAAGCGAAGCCGTTTGGGTTCCAGTCCCGCTTTACGAAACGCCTCCATTGCATCCGGCAGGCGTTCTGGCCGCAGGCACATGCAGAAGCGACCGCCAAATTGTAACAGTCTGGCTGCGGCCGTGCAGGCGTCCTGCAACGTGCAGGCGGTTTCGTGGCGGGCCAGCTGGTCTGCATTGGAATCCGACAGTATGCCGGTGTGCACCGGCTTATACGGCGGATTCATGGTGACCAGCTGAAAATACCCGGCGGGAACGTCCTTCGGCAACTGCCGCAGGTCGGCATTTACCGCGTGTACGTTCCCGCAGTCCGCGGCCCCTTCCGTCTGGCAGGTCAGCTGCAGGCTCCGGGAAAACTGGTCTATGGCTAAGGGCTGAATATCTATTCCGTAAATGGCACCACGGATGCCATTGCGCAGCCAGAGCAGGGGAATGATGCCGCAGCCACATCCAAGGTCTAAGACATTGTCTTTTCTCCTGGGATTAGAAAAGTCTGCCAGCAGCATGGCATCCGTACCAAAGCCATGTTCCGGTGAAATAATCAGGCTGATGGACTGCCCCAGAGTTTCAATGGATTCCGTTTCCCGGAGCGGTGCCGCTGCCTGCACGTCCGGAAGCGGTCTTTTTATGTCTGCCATACCGGCCCTCCTCTATTGGCTTATTTTTCCGTAAGAACGCCTATGATTTTATCATATTTCAGGGCAAAACAAAAAGGCCAAAGGGGCGTAACCTTTGGCCTTTTTATTTTAAATTGTTACAGAGTAACTGTAAGTTCTTATTCAAGAACGATTGCGCTCATTGGGCAGGTGTCTGCACAAGCGCCGCATTCAATGCAGGTATCCGGGTTGATGGAGTAGATATCTCCTTCGGAAATTGCGTCTACCGGGCAACCAGCCTGGCAAGAACCACAAGCTACACATTCTTCAGTAATTTTATAAGCCATTCTAAGTGACCTCCTTTTTGAATTCATTCACATTCTAACACAACAAACCGATTTTGCAATACTTTTTCAGCAGAAATAAAAAAGTTAGGAATGGCTTACTTACGCCATTTCCTACTGCTTTAGTAGGCATAAAAGCAGGTGCCTTATTGTCTTGCAAAATCATCCAAAACAGCCTGCACAATTTGTTCCGGGGTGCCGTTATTTTCCAGGGTTACATCCGCAAATTTAGCATACAACGGAGCGCGATCCAGTTCCATTTGCTTTAGGGTGGCCCGGTCCCTGGAAAGGGGACGGTTGTCCAGCGGAAGCAAATCAAGATCCCGGTGCAAACAATAAATGCGGCCGTTGCGTTTTACCGGTTTATAGTTGGCGTCATTGACTACGGCGCCGCCACCAAGGGAAATAACAATACCGGTATATTTGCAGGCC
>CAVFBE010000102.1:0-4102 GCA_963620745.1 Muribaculaceae bacterium
TTGCTGTATAGGAACATCCACAGGGCCATGGCGCAGATGATGATGTAGCCCAGCACGCTGTACTTGTCCGGTACCTGGTCAAACAGGAAGAAGCCCAGGACGGTGGAAAAGATAATCTGCGAGTAATCATAAATGGAGATTTCTTTGGCCGGTGCATGATAATACGCTGCCGTAATGCCGAATTGTCCGCCGGCGGCTGCAAGGCCCGCTCCAAGGAGCGTCAGTACCTGCAAGCCGGTCATTGGATGGAAATTAAAAATCAGGTACGGCAGGGTTACTACACAGGAAAAGCCGGAGAAAAATAGGATAACAGAGGAGCCCTTTTGGCCTCGCTGTCCCAATAGGCGCACCATTGCGTAGGCAAAGCCCGCGCCCAGTCCTCCGCATAAGCCAATCAAGGACGGAACCAGTTCCATGTTGGTAAAGGTGGGCTTAATGACAAACAGGCTTCCTACGAAAGCACCAACTACTGCCAAAATCTGCACAGGTGTCATCTTTTCTTTCAGCACAAAGTAGGAAAAGATAATAACAAAAAACGGGGACATCTTATTCAGCATGGACGCATCCGACAGCACCAGATGATCCACGGCATAGAAGTTACACAAAATGCCAACTGTACCGGTAATAGAGCGAAGAAGCATGTACTTCAGATTGCCCTTCTCAATTTTAAAACCTTCCTTATTTTTCAGAATCATAATCAGCGCAATAAAAAAGGCTACCAGATTTCTGAAAAAGCTTTTCTGTACAGAGGGTAAATCCCCGGACAGCCGGACAAAGGCATTCATAAATGCAAAAGACAGCGCCGACAACGTAATGTAGAGGATACCCTTGTATCTGGATTTCATGCTTCCCACTTCCTTGCTGAACAATATACCATTTTTTTGGCAGGTTGCAAGCAAGGGAGCTTCGTGGTGTGCTTACCGCAGCTTCCGCTTGTAATGCAAAATTGTCGGCAGCTCCTCCACCGTGTTGCGCAGGGTGTCACCGGCAAAGCGGACTGTGGTCTGCAGAAGCTCCCGATGGGCATTCCGCTGCATCGCCCGCGTTTGTTTCTTTTCTATCCAGGCAATGTGCTTTTCCTTTGAAATACCAAGCTTATGGTAATAGTCAGCGGCTGACTGTTGCGGGTCAATTACGGCGGTTACGGCTTCCTCATTCCAACCGGTTTCCGCAAGGATTTTACCGTTCGGCGCAAGGATTCTGGAGTGGCCACCTTCCGAGCCGAAGCCGGTTTTCGGAGAAGAGCTCAGGTTGGCGTCCACAAAGACCACACCGTTTTCTATGCAACGGCAGCTTCCGCTGTACCGATGCAACTGCATCAGCGGATCCCGCTCCCCAAGCCGTTTGTCTATGCCGGGCCACGCCGTTGGCGCAATGACAATGTCTGCGCCCTGCAGCTTCAGCGCCCGCACCATGTCCGGGAACACCTTGTCAAAGCAAATCAGCACTCCGATTTTTCCAATCTGGGTGTCCACAACCGTGCCATACCGCCAGCCCTGATTCAGAGTCATTTTTTCGGTTCCGGCCGGGTGCATTTTCCGATAAGACGTCAGGAAGCCTTCCGGACCCACCAAAACGGCCGTGTTATAAAACCGGTCCTCATAAATGGGGTCCTTTTCCACCATACTCCACGCAAGATACATGTTGTATTCCTTGGCGGCTGCCATCAGAATCTGAATGGATTCGCCTTCCGGGACCAACTCGGCGTTATCCTCAAAATATTTTTTGGCGATGGAGCTGACGCTGAACATACTCAGCTCCGGATGAACCCCGGTCAGGGACAGCTCCGGGAACACCAGCAGGTTGACGCCCTCCGCTGCCGCATTCCGGATATACTCCAGAAAGCGGTCTCTGTTTTTGACTTTGTCCGGTGCCGGACAAAATGTTACGGTTTGAATTTTAATCTCAGACATACGTTTTCCTCCTAAAAAAGAAAGCCAGACAAGATAACGTTATCTTGTCTGGCTTAATTACCCTAAATCCGGATATGCAAAAAGCTTGCATTCCTTGCGCGGCATGGTCACCCCATGCCTTCCGATAAAGTATTTACTTTTCAGCACGGTTGAGTGTAGTGCATTTGCCGAAGCTTGTCAAGCAGGCGCATGGTAGTGGTACTTTGTAGCGCTACTTGGTAATGCTGCTTGGTAGTGTTGCTTTGCAGTGGTGCTTGGTAGTGCACTTTGCAGTGGTGCTTGGTAGTGCACTTTGCAGTGGTACCTTGTAGTGGCACTTTGCTTAGCTCCACCCTTTCCAAACGTCCGGCTGATATCCCAGGGTTGACTGCTTACCATTGCGCACTACCGGGGTTTTAATAACCTGCGGATTGTCTAAGACTTTCTGCAGTTTATCTTCTTCCGACAAATACTTGATTAGGGCCAGCAAATCCCGGTCTTTTCCGTCCCAGTTAATCATATTTTCAAGGCCGCCGTTTGCCTGCGCCACGGAGTTAAATTCGCCCTTGCTCATGCCCTTTTCTTTCATATCAACAAACTGATATTTAATGCCACGCTCCTTAAAGAAGCGTTCGGCTTTCTTTGTGTCATTGCACTTTTTGGTGCCAAAAATTTGTATATTCATGTGCGCACCTCCGGAGGGAATTATACCACAGGGTTAGCAGCTTTCTTTCTTGGTGGCCTGATACCACTTGGCCCATCGCCAGCAAGCGGCAAACAGTGGAATGCCATACAGATAAAAGGTAACCAGCCCAAGCTTCTGGTCAAAGTTAATAACCATAAATGCAATCCATGCAACCGCATAAACGGCAAGCGGAGCAATGCTCCAACGGCGAGCATGAATGGAAGCCGTTTCCAGATTCTTTGGGCCACTATGCCGCAGCTGATATCCATGAATCATATAAGAGATAAACGCAACAATAAACCATCCAATGAAGTTGTGCACCGGCACGCCAAAATAGGCCCCTTTGTCAATCCAGACCCACCATCCGTTGTCTACGGCAAACGGGTCAGCGTTAAGATCCAATGTAGTAACCACCATAGAGGCCAAAACTGCACCAGCCAGGATGCGTCCGTGCGTAAAATGTTCCGGATACGGGGTACCGTCCAAAATCAGGTTGGTCATAACCCAGGCAATGTAAAGAAGAACTACCCAAAGACATGGCAGGGCAACAGGAATAACATCCAGTTTTGGCCCCATGAGCTTTGTAAAGTAATAATCTCCGTAAATGATGCCTGTGTGTACGCCGATTTCTTCCAACACATAAGCCACAACCCAGCCAACGCCCAGCATTTCCAGCGCCGGTTTCAAGCCCATAAGTTTTCCGGCATGGATGGCTACCAGAATCAGCAGCACAATTCCTGCCGGCATAGAAATATAGGGCATAATGGTGTTTAACAGAGCAATAAAAGTTTCCATTTCTTCTCCTCACTTTCATTTTGCTGTAATCCATTATGCAAAAGCGCTTTGCCAATTGCAATAATAACTGGACCTTTTCAGCACGAAAGCAACTTTTCTCCTTTTTCCATCCCCCTGGCGATTCAGCCTACTACCTTTCTCAACGCCACCTTGCTTCAACGGGCTATTTACATCTTTTTCATTGAAAAAGCTATTTTTCTGTCTTCAACTGTTTCGCCATATTTTAAGTCACTGTGCCACATGCAACACAAACAGTCGTTACGCTTGGTTGCATTCCACTCCAAGTCAACTGGCAGAATCTGTGGTTTCATTTCGTTGTCTGCCACAAGAACAATTTCAAGGCAGGTCGTTCCGTCAATTTGTTTTTTCATAACGGGGCAATATACGGTTTTCATTTAAAGTTCTCCCGCATTCACTTCTGCCTAAACGGCAGGCTCTAGATGATGCGTCATTCCACATCCAAACATCCACCCTTGTTTATATCTGGGCACCGTTGCCAACAAGGCTCTGACTGCTCCAGGCTTAGTCAGATGGCACTTATCCGGCTTGGGCTTGCTATTCCAGTCTTACTTGTGTGGCAAACCAAGCATCAACCTCTGATTTGCCACAATAATCAACCTCCGTCAAGCCGGGGGCCAACTGTTCCAGTCCTACTTGTGTGGCAAACTTGCACTGTCACAGCTGTTTGCCACACGGAATTCACTTTTGTGTGGCAAACCAAGTATCAACC
>CAVFBE010000103.1:0-4033 GCA_963620745.1 Muribaculaceae bacterium
ATCTATGAGGATCCGGCAAGAGCAACCAGTGGCCTGTTTTCTCCGGGCACGCTGGAGCGGATGGAACGCCTTCCGCTTGCCGAAAGTTACCGGCAGCTGGAGCTCTGTGCCGGAGAAAGTATAGATCTCCTGACCCCGGAAGACCCGGAATATCCGCCATTGCTGCTGGAAATCCGGGATTATCCGGTTCTGTTATATGCCAAAGGAAATACCTCGGTCTTGCAACAACGCTTACCTTTTGCTATTGTAGGCACCAGGAAACCGGGGCTTTGCAGTAAACATGCCGCTTCCTTATTGGCAGAACGCCTTTCCGCCTGCAACTTTGTCATTTGCAGCGGCGGGGCCCTGGGGATTGACTCCGCAGCGCATCTGGGTGCTTTGGCAGCCGGGGCGCCGACTGTAGCCGTTCTTGGCGGAGGCTTTTTATCCCACTACCTGCAATCCAACAAGGACCTGCGTAAGGTTATTGCTGCAAACGGCCTGTTGCTTTCCGAAACAAATCCGCAGGAAGAGCCCCACAAAGGAACCTTCCCCAACCGAAACCGCATTATTGCCGGCATGACGGTTGGTACCCTGGTAGTGGAAGCAGGTAGGAAAAGCGGCTCTCTGCTAACCGCCCGGGACGCGGGCCTGTATGACCGTGAAGTCATGGCCGTTCCCGGCCACGCACTCGGTTCCGCCTATGCCGGTGCCGAAGACTTATTGGCGGACGGTGCCACTTGTGTCAACTGTCCCATGGATGTAATTGCACAACTGCAGGCGTCCTATGGCAGTCACATTCAGATTCCGGAAAAACAGCTTCCCCTTTTGCTGCAAAATGTAGTGCATCAGGAAAACTGGAGTGCCCTTCCCAATTTGAAAACTCCGCAGATTGAAGAGGCGTACCTCGCCAAAGAAAAGGAACAAAAAAAGGAACTAACGGACCCGGTTACCGCAGACGCCGAAACGGTTTATGACTGCTTTTCCGGTTGCCCGCTCAGCATAGAAACTTTGCTAACTAAGACCGCGTTGCCGGTGAATCGCCTGCTTGGCGCCCTGACGGAGCTGGAGCTTTTAGGTTACCTGCAACTGCAGTCCGACAGAAACTATACTTTGAAACAGGATGGTTAAAACATGTCAAATCTGATTATTGTAGAGTCACCGACCAAGACCAAGACCATTCAGTCTATCCTGGGTAAGGATTATGACGTAGTGGCCTCCATGGGTCATGTCCGGGACCTTCCGGCTGCCAAGCTGAATGTTGACGTAAAGAACAACTTTGAGCCGAAGTATGCCGTTATTAAGGGAAAGGAAAAGCTGGTAAAAGAGCTGAAAGAAGCCGCTGCCACGCATGACAAGGTTTACCTTGCAACAGACCCTGACCGGGAAGGGGAGGCCATTTCCTGGCATCTTGCCACCCTCCTTGACCTGGACCCCAAGGAAACCAACCGGGTTACCTTCAATGAAATTACCAAAACCGGAATTGAAGAGGGCATGAAGCATCCGCACACCATTGACATGGATTTGGTTAACGCCCAACAGGCCAGACGGATTCTGGACCGCCTGGTTGGTTACCGGATTAGCCCGTTTGTTTCCCAGAAGATCCGCCGCGGCCTGTCCGCCGGACGGGTACAGTCTGTTGCTCTTCGCCTGATTGTAGACCGGGAAGAAAAGATTAATGCGTTCAAGCCGGAAGAATACTGGAGCATTGACGCCAAGTTTACGCCGCCGACCAGCCGGAAAGCCTTTGCTGCGGCTTTGACCTCGGACGAAAAGGGAAAAGTAGAAATTAAGGATAAAGAACAGTCGGATGCCTACCTGGCACGGCTGGACGGTGCCACCTTTAAAGTGGACACTGTCAAGAAGGGAACCCGTCGGAAACAACCGGCGCCGCCGTTCATTACCTCCACCCTGCAACAGGATGCGTCCCGCCGTCTGAACTTCCAGACACGTAGAACCATGAAAGTGGCACAGGAGCTGTATGAAGGTGTCAACATTCAGGGCAAGCAGATTGGTCTGATTACGTACATGAGAACGGACTCCCTCCGGATTTCCGAAGAAGCCCGTGCCTCCGCTGCCGACTATATTAAATCTACCTACGGCCCGGAATACCTGCCGGAAAAGCCGCGGTATTTCAAGTCCAGAAACAATGCACAGGATGCCCACGAAGCCATTCGTCCAACGGACATTACCCTGACGCCGGATGACGTCAGAGGTTCCCTGACTTCAGATCAGTACAAGCTGTATAAGCTGATCTGGCAGCGCTTCTTGGCCTGCATGATGGCAGTCTGCGTTCAGAACACCCTGAAAGTGGAAATTAAGGCAGAAAAAGACGGAACCGAAGGCTTCTGCCTGTTCTCTGCCAGCGGATACAGTGTCAAGTTTGACGGGTTTACCCGCCTGTATGACCTGGACGAAGAAAAGGCCGGCTCCGTTCTGCCGGATCTGAAGGTAGGAGACCAGGTAAAGCCGAAGGAATTACTGGGAAATCAGCACTTCACACAGCCGCCGGCCCGTTACACAGAAGCCTCTTTGGTTAAAGCACTGGAAGAAAACGGCATTGGCCGTCCATCCACGTACGCTTCCATTATTTCCACGGTTTTAAGCCGGGAATATATTGTACGGGACGGCAAAACCCTGAAACCCACAGAACTGGGACAGGCAGTAACCAAGCTTCTGGAAAAGGAATTCCCCAAGTTTGTAAATACCAAATTTACCGCTTCCATGGAAGCCTCTTTGGACGAAATTGCCGATGGCAAAGCCGAATATATTGAATTGCTGCAAAGCTTTTATGATGATTTGGAAGCCACGTTGAAAAAAGCCAAGGTGGACATGGACGGACAGAAGATTGAACTGGAATCGGACAAAACCGATATTCCCTGTGAAAAATGCGGCCGCATGATGGTCATTAAGACCGGCCGTTACGGACGTTTCTTAGCCTGCCCGGGATATCCGGAGTGTAAGAACACTAAGCCGCTGATTGTGGAAACGGCAGCAACCTGCCCGAAATGCGGCGGAAAAGTCATCCAGAGAAAGTCCAGAAAGGGCTATGTATTCTACGGATGCAACAACTATCCAAACTGTGATTTCAGCACCTGGGATGTTCCCACAGAAGAAAAATGTCCGCAGTGCGGCTCCAGTCTGTTCAAACAGAAAGGCAGGCTGGTTTGCCTGAAAGAAGGCTGCGGTTATGAACAGGCCGTACAAAGAAAGAGGAAGACAAAGAATGCAGACGCGGAAACCGACAGCGCAGAATAAAGCCATTGTCATAGGAGCAGGCTTTGCCGGAACGGAGGCTGCCATGCAGCTGGCCCGGGCCGGAGTGGAAACGCATCTGTATGAAATGAAGCCGGTGAAATTTTCTCCGGCCCATCAGAAAGAGACCTTTGCGGAGCTCATTTGTTCCAATTCCTTCAAAGCCGCCCGCGTGGAAAGCGCGGCGGGGCTGATGAAGGAAGAAATGAGCCGCCTGCAGTCTCTTTGTGTGTCCTGTGCCAAGGCCACCGCCGTTCCGGCAGGTGGATCCCTGTCAGTAAACCGTGACCAGTTTTCGGAACTGGTAACCGAAAAAATTCTGGCGGAGCCAAACATTGTTGTGCATCGGGAAGAAGTTACCTCTTTGCCAAAACCGGGCGTGGACGCGGACGTGGTTATTGTAGCCGCCGGTCCCCTGGCCTCCGAAGCCCTTTCCAAGGACATCCAGGCGCTTTGCGGGGAAGGCCTGCATTTTTATGATGCCGTTGCCCCCATTGTCAGCGGGGACAGCATAGACCGCACCAAAGCCTTTGCCCAGTCCAGGTATGACCGGGGCGGAGACGAAGACTACCTGAACTGTCCCATGAACAAAGAGGAGTACGAAGCCTTTTACCAGGCGTTAATTGCCGCCGAAAGTGCGCCGCTGCACTCCTTTGATAAGCGCAAGGACGTTTATGAAGGCTGTATGCCCATTGAAGTCATGGCTTCCCGTGGCCCGGATACCATGCGATTCGGCCCTTTAAAACCCGTCGGCCTGCGGGACCCACGGACCGGACACCGGCCCTGGGCGGTTTTGCAG
>CAVFBE010000104.1:0-3859 GCA_963620745.1 Muribaculaceae bacterium
ATGATATGCAGGGCCTTTACAATTTCTTCTACAGACGGAACGCGCGGCGAGTGAATGTCATACACACCCGGGCCAACTTCGGTTTCAAAGTGGTTTTCCCGCAGGGAATCCAGAATCTGCAGGTTGGATCTGGATGCTTCAAAGGTAATAACGTCGGCGTCCATGTTATCAATGGCCGGGATAATATCGGTAAACTCACTGTAGCACATATGCGTGTGAATCTGGGTTTCCGGCTTTACGCCGCTGTGGGTCAGACGGAATGCCGGGATGGCAAAGTCAAGGTATTCGGAGTACCAGTCGGATTTTCTCAGCGGCAGCTTTTCACGGAGAGCAGCTTCATCAATCTGGATAACGCGGATGCCATTGGCCTCTAAGTCAAGCACTTCATCGCGGATGGCAAGGGCAATCTGCGAGATAGATTCACTGATGGAAATATCTTCTCTTGGGAAAGACCAGTTCAGAATGGTAACCGGGCCGGTCAGCATTCCCTTCATAACGTGGTCAGTCTGGGACTGGGCATAGGCAGACCATTCTACGGTAATTGGGCGGTCACGGGAAACGTCTCCCCAGATGATCGGCGGTTTTACGCAGCGGGTGCCATAGGATTGTACCCAGGCTTTTTCTGTAAACAGGAATCCGCCAAGAGCTTCGCCGAAGTATTCAACCATGTCATTCCGTTCATATTCACCATGAACCAGAACGTCCAGACCAATTTCTTCCTGCCAGGCGATGCAGTCCTTAATCTTCTGCTTGTTAAATGCTACATACTCTTCCTTGGTAATCTGGCCCTTACGGTATGCAAAGCGGGTTTCTTTTACGTCCTTGGTCTGCGGGAAGGAACCAATGGTTGTGGTCGGGAATTCCGGCAGGTTCAGAACCTTCTTCTGCAGTGCCTGACGTTCCGTCCGCTTTGGAAGACGGGTGTAATCGGCGTCCGTTACCTTGGACAGACGTTCGGTAACAGCCGGGTTGTGGCAGTCTCTGTCTCCTGCAAACAGCTTGGCATTTGCAACATACAGCGGATTTTCAGCGTAATTGGCATCTTCTGCCAGTTCTTTCAGTTCGGCAAGTTCGGTCAGCTTTTCTTCTGCAAAAGCAAAGTATGCAGTGTATTCTGCTGCCAGCTTGGTTTCATGCTTCAGGGTATACGGTACATGCAACAGAGAGCAGGACGTGGAAAGAACAACCGGAACAGCCTGTGCATTCAGGGCAGTCAGGGTCTGCAGGGTCTTTTCATAGTGGTTCTTCCAGATGTTTTTACCGTTAATTAAACCGGCAAACAGGATCTTATCCTGCGGGAAGCCGTATTTCTGTACCAGGGCAAGGGTCTGCTTGCCTTCAATGAAGTCCAGACCAATGCCGGCAAACGGCAGGCTGGTCAGGGTTTCGTAAACATCTCTGACATCACCGAAATAGGTCTGTACCAGAACCTTGGTGTCCTTGGTAACAGACAGAATGGCTTCATACAGCTTGCGGAACAGAGCAAGGTCTGCTTCGTCCATGTCACGAACCAGAGCCGGTTCTTCTACCTGCACCCAGGCAATCTGCTTTTCTTCTGCCTTTTTCAGCAGGTCCTGATACGCCTGGATGGTAGCGTCTACATAATCTTCGGTGGTCTTGGTGCCGGTGGTTTTTGCCAGCTTCAGCAAGGTGTAAGCACCGGTTACAACCGGCTTGGTTTCTACGCCAAGAGCTTTGGCTTCTTCATATTCATCAAAGAATTTGGTGCCGGCCAGTTTAATTTCGGTGTCGTCTTCCAGTTCCGGAACCAGGTAATGGTAGTTGGTGTTGAACCACTTTTTCATGGCCAGCGCCTTTACGTCTCCGGACGGACCCTGGTAACCACGAGCCATGGCAAAATAAGTGTCCAGTGCCGGCAGCTGCAGATCCTGATACCGTTTCGGAATAATGTTAAACAGGACAGCAGAGTCTAATGTAATATCATAGAAAGAGAAGTCATTGCTGGAAATGAAGTCAATTCCGGCATCCTTCTGGGTCTGCCAGTGGATTTTGCGCAGGTCTTTGGCGGTCTGCTGCAGTTCGTCTGCACTGATTTCTTTTCTAAAGTATTTTTCGGAAGCAAATTTCAGTTCCCGCAGTGTACCAATGCGCGGGAAGCCGATAACAGATGTTTTCATAGTTGGCCCTCCATTGTTTTAGGTCTTTTTCGTTGTTCATTTTAATAATTTGGACTGCTTTTGCATAATATTGAAAAGCTCTTGTTGGTTATAATTTTAAGCTATAACTTATTGCATTGCAATCATGTTTACCTTTAAGGAATTGCATTGCAGAAGCCGCTTTTCCTTATGGATTGTTTACTACGTTAACGGGGTGCCCTTCCATATAGGCCTGCAGATTGTCGGCAACAATCTGAATCAGGCGCCGTCTGGTCTCCTTGGGAGTCCAGGCGGAATGCGGTGTAATTTTGCAATTCGGAATTCCCTGCAGCGGGCAATCTGCAGGCATGGGCTCCGTGTCCACCACATCCAGGCCGGCTCCGGCCAGATGTCCGGACAGGAGCGCATCCCGCAGGGCGGGTTCGTCTACAATCGGGCCACGGGCCGTATTGATAAAGAAAGCGCCCTGCTTCATGGCGGCAAAAAAGTCTTTGTTGCAGAGATGCTCCGATTCGGCATTCAACGGACAGTGAATGGAAACCACATCAGAATGCTTCAGTAAAGTATCCAAGGTAACAAAGGTAACGTTCTTATCTGCTCTGTTTAAAAAGCCTTCCTGTCTGGTAACTCCGGCCTTCTCCGCTTCCAGCGCTTTCAGCGCGGAGCGGCTGTAGGCCAGCACGTTCATGCCGAATGCGGTGGCAATCTGCGCTACTTTTTTGCCGATCTGGCCGTAGCCGATCAGACCCATGGTTTTTCCGTCCAGTTCCTCCGTCGGGAAAACCAGCGGGCTGAAGGTCCCGGATTTGGTCCAGCCACCTTCCTGTACAAAGCTGTTATAGTCCCCTACCCTGGAATAGAAGTCCAGCAAATAAGCAAAGGTCAGCTGTGCAACAGCGTCCGTAGAATAACCGGGTACGTTGGTAACTGTAATTCCATGTTTATTGCAGTATTCCAAGTCCACCACGTTGTAACCGGTGGCATTAACGCCAATGTATTCCAGCTTTTTAGCGTCCTTCAGCAAGTCCCCATCTACAATGGTTTTGTTGACTAAAAGGACTTCCGCATCCTGCAGCGCTTCCTGCAGTTCTGCTTTGCTTGCATGGTCTATAATAATGGTATCCCCTAACTTTGTAATAGGAGACGTATCAGCATCTCCCATGGTCAGGGTAAAATGTTCCGGCATTACAATTTTCATAGGGAAACTCCTTTCGGTGTTTTTACCGTTTGATGATACCCCAATTCGGTTTGACACGCAATTGGGCCTTGTTTATAATTGTTACACTTATTTTACTACGGAGGGAATTTATGTTTGTAGATATTGCAAAAATTTCCGTTAAAGCCGGCAACGGCGGCAATGGTGCCGTTGCCTTTCACCGGGAAAAATATGTTGCCTCCGGTGGTCCGGACGGCGGAGACGGCGGCCGCGGCGGGAACATTGTCTTCCGCGTGGACACGTCGCTTTCCACGTTGGCCGACTTCCGTTACAAGCGGAAATATTCCGCTTCCAACGGACAGGATGGCCGTGGGAACCGCTGCAACGGCAAAAAAGGCGAAGATTTGGTTATCTGCGTTCCGAAGGGTACCGTCATCCGTGAAGTGGAATCCGGCGTAGTGCTGGCAGACATGTCCACGGAGGAAGACTTTATAGCCGCCCGCGGCGGCAACGGTGGCTGGGGAAATTCCCACTTTGCCACGGCACCCCGTCAGACGCCGCGCTTTGCCAAAAACGGTGCACCCGG
>CAVFBE010000105.1:0-3813 GCA_963620745.1 Muribaculaceae bacterium
AACAGCTTGACCAGCTGCTCATCAATTTCATTAATCTGATTACGTGCGTCCTGTAACTCCATGGTTCTACTCCTCTCTTTTTGGAAGAAACAGTTTTTGTTAGCAAAAACTAATGGGCTAATTTTAACACATTTAAGCCATTTGTAAAAGTTTTTCTGTTGGGAAAAGGAAGGCTTTATGATATAATCGCCTTGAGTTGAAATCTTTATGATAAGGATGTGAAATTGTGAGCAACAAAGAAGAGCGGATCCGGAAAAAACTGGATCAAAAACAATCCAAGTTGCTGAAAGAACAAGAAAAAAATTCCCGCCGGTTGGAAAAGAAGCAGGTCAAGCTGGAAAAGAAGCTGGACACACTGGAAGAAAAGCGGGTCAAGATTCTGGAAGAAAGCAATGAACTGGGAATCTCTATTGCAGATTCCATAGAAACGGAACAGGCCATTGCTTCCAAGGATCTGGAAAAGTTGCCGCAGAATACGGTAGACCAGATGACCATGACCAACTGGAAGTACTTCAAAAGTCACTTCTATGACCGCGGGGACCCGGAACGCTTAAGCGGATATGAACTTTTCTGGATTCTGGTTATCTGCTCTGTCATCGGATACTGCATTGAAATGGTCTTTGGACGGATTACCAACGGATTCTGGGAAAGCCGGCAAAGCCTGGTATACGGACCGTTTGGTCTGGCTTACGGCTTAGGCGGTATTGTTCTGACCCTGCTTCTGCACAAGGACAAGAATGCTCCTACATGGAAAGTATTCCTGAAGGCCTTCTTCTGGATGTCTTTGGCAGAATACATC
Organism: Muribaculaceae bacterium; assembly: GCA_963620745.1. Taxonomy (GTDB): domain Bacteria; phylum Bacillota; class Clostridia; order Oscillospirales; family Acutalibacteraceae; genus RUG420. The sequence goes on from CAVFBE010000105.1 coordinate 800, forward strand.
ATGTCCCTTGGGGAAGAAATTGTATTCGGCAGCGTCAGCTGGGACTACTCCAATATGCCATTGAACATTAACGGACGTATCTGTGTCCTGTACTCCTGTTTCTGGGGTATCCTGGGTGTTGTCTGGGCCAAGCTGATTTCCCCGGGCATTACCAAGTTAATTGACAGTGTCCCCATCAAGCCCGGCAAAATTGCCTTTATTATCATGGCCATCTTCCTGGTATATGACTCCATCAGCTCGGCAGAAGCCATGGTTCGTTACAATGAACGGCAGGAGGGAAAACCTGCCACCACCGCCATTGAGCGCTTAATGGACAAGCAGTTCCCGGATGAATATCTGGAATGGGTTTATGCCAACGCCATGAAGGTAGATGATGACGGTAACGTTTCTGACCAGACCATCTCCGGCAGACAGGCAAAGGACTATAATGTGGAAACTACCGCTGCGGACGCTTCCACAAATTAATCCGCATTTTTGCTAACAATTTAATCAAAAAGAACAAAAAAGTCGGGATTTCCAAGTGTGAGTTTTTACTCACTCTAAAATCCCGATTTTTGTTGTACTTTAGCGCCTGATTGACGCTTGACGGACTTTTTTAACGGGTGTAAAATTGCTGCACTGAAGGCAATGGGGTCTTTGAGTCTGACTCAAAGGCCCCGTTCCGTCTATTACGCCTAATTTCTTTTCTGAAAAGCTAAATCGCAAAGCAGAACAGAAAAAAATACAAGAAAGAATGTTTGAAGAGTGATGCCTATGAAGAATCAACCGTACACCCCCGAACAGCAGGAACAGTTCTACCGCGGACTTACCACGGACAGGGACGCCTGCGGAATCGGTGCTGTGGTCAACATTGACGGTCACCGAGACTATCAGGTGCTGGATGACGCCCTCCACATTGTGGAGAAGTTGGAACACCGCGCCGGAAAGGACGCCACCGGAAAAGTTGGTGACGGCGTCGGTATTCTGACCCAAATCAGCCATAAATTCTTTTTGAAAGCGGCAAAAAAGGAAGGCATTCGCCTGGGTTCCCACGGGGAATACGGCGTTGGTATGTTCTTCTTCCCTAATGACAAGCTGAAACGGACCTTTGCCATGCGGATGCTGGAGGTCATTGCTGCCAAAGACGGTCTGACCCTCCTTGGCTGGCGTACCGTTCCGGTAAATGAAGATGTACTTGGGGACCTTGCTCTGTCCACCATGCCCTGTATTATGCAGTGTTTCATCAAGAAACCGGACGATGTAGAAACCGGTATTGAATTTGACCGCCGCTTATACGTAGTGCGCCGGGAATTTGAGCAATCCAGTGAAGACACGTATATCTGCTCTTTGTCTTCCCGCACCATTGTTTACAAGGGCATGTTCTTAGTTGGACAGCTTCGGAAATTCTACCAGGATCTGCAGGACAAGGATTACGAAACGGCTATTGCCATTGTGCACTCCCGTTTCTCCACCAACACCAACCCGTCCTGGACCAGAGCTCATCCGTACCGCATGATTGCCCACAATGGTGAAATCAACACCATTCGCGGTAACATTGACCGTATGCTGGCTCGTGAAGAAACCATGTCCTCGGACGTGTTCCAGAATGACATTGATAAGATTTTCCCGGTTATTACCGCTACCGGTTCTGACTCCGGCATGCTGGACAACACCCTGGAATTCCTGTATATGAACGGTATGCCGCTTCCGCTGGCCATGATGGCCATTGTGCCGGAACCTTGGAAGCACAACCGCTTCATGGAGCAGGATAAGAAAGACTTTTATCATTACTATGCCACTATGATGGAACCCTGGGACGGTCCTGCGGCCATCCTGTTCACCGATGGTGAACTGCTGGGCGCCACGCTGGACCGAAACGGGTTGCGGCCATCCCGTTATTACATTACGGATGACAACCGCCTGATTTTGGCCTCCGAAGTCGGGGTATTGGATATTCCGCCGGAACACGTGGTACAGAAATCCCGACTGGAGCCGGGCAAAATCCTGCTGGTAGACACCAAACAAAAGAAAATTATTACGGATCAGGAATGCAAGAGCCGCTACGCGGGCAGTCATCCGTATGGTGAATGGCTGGACCGCAACCTGCTCAGACTGTCCAAGCTGGATATTCCTAACAAGAAGATTCCAACCCATGACCAGGTTCTGCGGGATCAGTTGTATAAGGTCTTCGGCTACTCCTATGAAGACGTTATCAGCCACATCCTGCCTATGGCAGAAAACGGCATTGAAGCCACCGCTTCCATGGGGCATGACGCTCCCCTTGCCGTCCTTTCCTTACAGCATCAATTATTATTCAATTACTTCAAGCAATTATTTGCACAGGTAACCAACCCTCCAATTGACTCCCTCCGGGAGCGGGTTGTTACCGACACCACCGTCTATGTCGGTTCCGACGGTGACCTGTTGCATGACAAAGCAGAAAACTGCCGCGTGCTGGAAATCAACCATCCCATCCTGACCGGGGTTGACCTGATGAAAATCAAGTCCCTGGATCAGCCGGGCTTCCATGCCGTTACCATTTCCCTGCTTTATTACAAGAATACCTCTTTGGAGCGTGCACTGGATCAGCTGAACATTGCGGTTGACCGGGCCGCCGCCAACGGAAAGAACATCATTATTCTTTCCGACCGTGGCGTAGATGAAAACCATGTTCCAATTCCATCCCTGTTAGCCGTATCCGCGGTAGAACAACATTTGGTTCGCACCAAGAAGCGCACTAAGGTTTCCATTGTTCTGGAATCCGCCGAACCCCGGGACGTCCACCAGATGGCCACCCTGCTTGGCTTCGGTGCCCGTGCCATCAACCCGTATCTGGCCCATGAATGCATTGCCGAATTAATTGACAAGGGCATTCTGGATAAGGATTACCACACCGCCATTGATGACTACAACATGGCCCTCTTGCACGGCGTTGTTAAAATTGCCGCCAAGATGGGTATTTCCACCATTCAGTCCTATCAGTCCGCCCGTATTTTTGAAGCGGTCGGCCTGTCGGAAGAAGTCATTCACCGGTC
>CAVFBE010000106.1:0-3692 GCA_963620745.1 Muribaculaceae bacterium
ATTGGATGGTGCTCCATCCGTTCCAGCGTGCCCGGAGAAAACAGGCCACTGGTTGCTCTTGCCGGATCCTCATAAATTTCCTGCGGCCCGGCATAAAAGCGAAAGATGTCTGCAGTGTTAGATCTGGCAGGCAGACAGTCATGGAGCCAGATCCAGTAATTCAGTTGTTTCATACGGTTTCACCATTTCCCACATCAGGATGGAGGCTGCTGCCCCCGCATTCAGTGACTCCGCTCTGCCGGCCATAGGTATGGTAACCGGGTGTTGACAACACTGGAGCGTTTCTTCGGTGATTCCGTTGGCTTCGTTGCCGACAACGCAAAGAACACCGCCGCTGAAATCTGCGGCCGTGACAGGGATTGCGTCTGTCCGCGGGGTGGAAGCATACGTCTTTAACCCAAGACTTGCTGCGGTCAGGATTGTTTTTGTTACCTCTGTGGTTTGGTAAACGGGCAGTCTGAGCAAGGCGCCCATGGAGGCGCGCAGTGCTTTCGGACTATATCTGTCACAGCCGCCGGAAACCAGAAGGCCGGTCAGGCCAAGGGCTTCCGCCGTACGGCTGATGGCACCCAGGTTGGCCGGATCCTGTACGTTTTCCAGTAACAGGTATTTCCCGGTCTTAGACAGGGGTTCTTCTTTCTGCTCCGGTATCCGGACAACACAGTACACGCCCTGGCTGTGGCTGGTGTCAGACAGCTTGGCTGCCACCGCCTCCGTAACCAGATAAGACGCTGCACTGTGCGCCTGCAGGGCCGCAATTTCCGTGCCATTTCTGTCGGCGGCTTTTTCTGTAAAATACAGTTCTTCCGCCTGCAACCCGGAACGAAGCAGATCCAGGCAAAGCCGCAACCCCTCCAGCACAAACAGTCCGGCTTTTTCCCGGGCTCCGGCAGAAGCGTTCAGCTTGACAACCTGTTTAATTTTCGGGTTGGAAACACTGGAAATAACGTCCATTTATTTGACCCCTTATAAAGTAAAAAGCACGCCCGCGTACGCGCGCGGACGTGTAAGTTATGTTCTTATTTCAGCGCGGCTTTGGCCTGCTCTGTCAGAGCGGTGAAAGCAGCCGGATCAGAAATGGCAATTTCGGAAAGCATCTTTCTGTTCAGGTCAATGCCAGCCTTCTTCAGTCCGTTCATGAAAGTGGAGTAGTTCATGCCGTTGGCCTTGCAGCCGGCAGAAATTCTGGAAATCCACAGACGACGGAAGTCACGCTTCTTCTGCTTGCGGCCGATGTAAGCATACTGGCCGGATTTCATAACTGCTTCTTTTGCAGTCTTGAACAGTTTGGACTTGGAGCCGTAGTAGCCCTTTGCCATTTTTAATGTTTTATTTCTTCTCTTGCGAGTCATCATTGCGCCCTTAACACGAGCCATAGTTGTTTACCTCCAATAATTCGTTGTCATGCAGCTTTGGCTGCAGGGTTCTTCTTATTTGTAAGGAACCATCTGCTTGATAGCCTTCTGGTTGGTCTTGTCGGCAACCTGCTGCTGGCGCAGAGTTCTCTTTCTCTTGGTGTTCTTCTTGGTAAGAATGTGGGATTTGTTGGCATGAGCCATCTTCGGCTTGCCGTTTGCGGACATCTTAAAACGTTTTTTTGCTCCGCTGTGAGTCTTAATCTTCGGCATGGGTTTCTTCCTCCTTAATTATTCCTGAGCTGCATTGGAATCTGCTTTTGGCTGCGGCTTCTGCTTTTTGGGTGGTTTTGCGGTTTTTGCCGCAAGGAACATCAGCATCTGACGGCCTTCCAGCTTGGCGGCCTTTTCCACGGTGGCATATTCAGAGCAAACTTCGGCAAACTTTTCCATGGTAACCTTACCGGCTTCCGGATGAGCCATTTCCCGGCCCCGGAAACGAATGGAAACCTTTACCTTGTTGCCGGCCTTTAAAAATTTAATGGCCTGATTTGCTTTGGTGTCAAAGTCGTGTTTGTCAATTTTCAGGGAAAGACGAACTTCCTTGATTTCAACAGTGTGCTGGTTCTTCTTGGCCTCTTTTTCCCGCTTTGACTGTTCAAAACGGTACTTGCCATAGTCCATGATTTTGCACACAGGCGGTTTGGCCTGTGGGGCAACCTTAACCAAGTCCAGGTTTTTCTGTTCAGCCAGATGAAGAGCGTCTCTGGAGGACATAATGCCCAGCTGCTCTCCGTCAGCGGAAATAACGCGGACTTCCCGATCCCGGATTTGTTCGTTTACCTGTGTCATGTCTTTGTTGCTAATGTTCAAGCACCTCCAATGCGTGATAATAAACGAAAACACGGACAGAAAATAATCCCGTCCGTGCAATACTCTTTTGGAATATTGACCTGCGAAAGACGAAACCCGGCAGGTGAGAACGGTTCTGTTCTGCTTTGTTGTGCTACTAATTTAACACTGCTCTTCCCCGTTGTCAAGCTAAAACAGACGGCTTTTTGAGGAAGACCAGTTCATTTCGTCTGCCACCAGTAAGGCCCGGCACGGTGCGGCTTCCAGGCCGTCCCATTTGACCGGCTGTGCAAACAGGAAAAACTCTCCGTCCCGCTCTACTTTGGACAAATCCAGACCCTCCAAGAGAACGGCGCCCTGCGCCATTAAGTCCCGGTATGGAGACAGGTTAGTGGCGCCGTCTCCAAGGAAGCCTTCAAAGCCAATCAGCTGGTAGCCGATGGCGGCAATGTCTTCGGCTGCTCCGGCAAAGAAGGAAAGCGGTTCCCCGTTTTCCGTGCGCAGGATCAGCCGGCGGGCGTTCCACGGAAAATAATTTTCCACGACTTCTCCGGTAATGATGGGGGACGGCACTGTCAACACCGTGACCGGGCCAATGGTTTTTGCCAAAGACAACGTGTCTGTAGAAAGGTCGTCTGAGTCATCCTGACCAAAGACGTAGTCCGGTGTCAGAATGTGAGTTCCCATCTGGCAGGACGCATACACGGCGCTCTGATTGTATTCGTCCCCATATGCCAGGCGATTCAGCTTTTGAATTTTTGGCTCCGGCTCTGTTGGTTTTCTTGCAGCGGTAAATCCTTCTTTGGAAATGTCTATGATCTTCATGAGGAAGCCCCTCCTTTCAGGAATGCGGCTGTCAACAGATTCTGATAGATGCCATTAATAATGTTTTTATACATATTATTGTAGGAGCTGCTCTGCTTTGGCAGGTCTTTTAAGAAATACTGCACCAGATCCGAAGCGGTTTCTTCCTTGTCATAGGCGGCAATGTCCTTTTGGTCCGGGGCGGCAATGGTGGTGGCACTGCCTTCCGTTACGGTCAGGTTGAACACCAGGGACCCAAGGGTTTCCGAATTCAGGCTGGCGCCTAAGGCCACGCTGCCGTCCCTGTTTTCCGAGGAAACCAGTTCCAGTGCCACACCGCCCTGTTCTTCTGCGCCGGGCAGGACAAAGTTGTCAGCGGTAATCCGGCCCAGGAGTTTTCCGTCCTCCCACTCCAGATTTGAATAGGTAATGGTGGTGGATGTCTTGCCCAGTTGCAATTGGGCCGTGCCGCTTCCGTCTTTGTCCGCGTCCGGCGTAACGGAAGCCTGCAGCAGATCCGAACTGCCGACCCGGACCAGCAGGGCCATGCCGCCCTCTGTTGCCGAGCGAGTGCCACTGAGCATAAGGTCTTCCACGTTGCTTTGGGCCATACACGTCATGCCAACCGCTTCATTTTTCCGGTTTACGTAAAACTCCAGGGACACTTTCTGGGTTTCGGTT
>CAVFBE010000107.1:0-3457 GCA_963620745.1 Muribaculaceae bacterium
GACGCATTCCCAGCCCGGCAGCTTTTCTGCTGCGGTTTCCGTCAGAATGGAGATAATTTCTTCCTGGCTCAGGGTTCCCTTAAAGGAATCCGATGCAAAAACAAGTTTCATATTCTCAATCCTTCCTTTAGGATTCTTTGACTGCTTTTCCGGTCATGTGCTCCGGAATGAATTCCAGGCAGCATACCTTCGGGGTGTGCTTGCTTAGTTCTTTTGTAATATAGTCCTGGTCATCTGTAAACTTCAATGCCAGATTGGTGCAGATTTTTTGCACCTGCTCCGGATCTTCAACCACTTTTATGGTACCGAAAAGGACTACGCTTTTGATGTGAAGAGCCCAATCGCCCGGTTCCAGATATCCTTTGTCATAGACACAATAGGAGGCTTTGCTGCAGGCGCGCAGGGCGTCCAGTTTGTGGCCCTCCTGTGCACCGTGAAAATACAGATGTCCGTCTTCCGGACAATACCAGTGGTCCAGCGGGATGCCGTAGGGGTAGCCGTCTTCTCCAATCAGGGAAAGGACGCCGCGCGGCTCCTGTTCCAGAATGGCAATGCATTCTTCGTCTGTTAATTGTTGCTTGCTTCGTCTCATAGGTCTGAACATGGTAGGACTCCTTCCTTATTCTGTCCGCAATGCAATGACGGGGTCTTTCTTGGCCGCCTTCTTGGCCGGAATCAGTCCGCCAATCAGAGTCAGGAGGACAGACAGTACAATCAGGATAATTGCGTCATAGAACGGCAAGGTGGCGGAGATGGTAACTTCTTCCAACAGGCTGTGCAGAAGGGCGTTGATGGGCAGGGTCAGTAGCTGTGCAATGACCACGCCGATGACGCCGGCAAACAACCCGACAAAGAAGGTTTCCGCATTAAAGACATTGCTGATGTTGCGCTTGGAGGCGCCCAGGGCGCGCAGAATACCAATTTCCTTGGTTCGTTCCAGTACGGAAATGTACGTAATGATACCAATCATGATGGACGAAACAATTAAGGAAACCGCCACAAACGCAATCAGTACATAAGAAATGGCGTTGACAATTTTGGTGACGGAGCTGAGGAGCAGGCCCACCAGGTCCGTGTAAACAATCTGGTCATCCTCTGATGCTGTAGCGTTGTAGTCGTCAATGCACTTGGTAATGCCATCCTTGTCTTCAAAGGTGTCCACGTAAATGTTAATGCCGCTGGGCGAGTCAGGATCCACAACCCCGAACGTGCTCAGATTGTTGTCATAACTGCTGGTCTGGGCAAAGGAGCTGTACAGGCTGGTTAAGGATTCATCCACGCCAAGGGCGGAGGCATAGGAGCTGAGCGAGTCAGTTTCTTCCTGCTCCGAAGCAAAGCTCTTGCCCGTCAGGACATTGGTATCAGGGTCGGCTTGCTGTGCTTTTACAATATCACTGTTATCAGTGTAATTAATAATGTAATCGGAAAGGGCCTTAGTGTAACCAACGGCACCGTCAATGGTAACGTCTGCATCTTCGTGTGCTTTAACAACGCCTACAACTTTGACCTTGATTTCGGAATCCATCAGGGCGTCCAGCAGGGTGCCGTTGTTGGCAATGTAACGGTAGGTGCCGTCAGACTGCAGGTGGTACTGGTCACAGGCCGGCACAAGGTAAAAGGTTTTATTCCGTAAGCTGTCATAGGATAAGGTATAGCTTGGAACGGAAACCTCTTCTTGGTTGTCAATCTGTTTCATCAGGCTGGCATATTCTTCGGCGGGAAGATAACCAAGGGAGTAAAGCTGGGTCAGCGATAATTCATTGTTGTCATTGACTACCAGAACCACTTCGTTGTAAGCGGTTGGCCAGGAGCCGTAGACAACATCATAGGAATCCATTAGGGCGTCGCTGACCAGTTGGTCTCCACTGCCCGGAAGCATTTGACCGAAGTTTTCGGCCGCACTGTTCTGCCCCAGCAGGGAAGACATAGGCGACGTGGTGGTTGGTTGTTCATCCTGGTCAATGTAAACGTCGTCGGTGTCTACCAGGATGCCGTTGGAATCATAGGCATAGGCTTTAAAGGAAACGCCGTAGTTGTAAACAATGCCGCCTTCTCCAACGTACTGGTGGATTTCACTGTTTGGATCATCCAGGTATTTTTTGAACGCCGTCAGGTTGTTTTGAGACATGCTGAGGCTCATGTTGGCCTGGCCTTCCAGGTCAGAGCCATTGGAATACAGGTTGCCGTCATTGGGGTGCTTTTCCGTTTTGGCGGATTCTGATCCGGACTGCATTAAACTGTTAACATCTATGGATTCCGCTTCAATGCTGACAGGGTAAGACATCATGGTGTCTTTCTGCAATTGGGTAATATAGTTGTTAACCCCGGTGGAGAAGGCCAGGATTAACGCAATGCCGATGATTCCGATGGATCCTGCAAAGCTGGTCAGCGTGGTGCGGCCGATTTTGGTGCGCAGGTTTCCAATGGAAAGGGCCAGTGCCGTCAGGAAACCCATGGCGCTGTGCCCCATGTTTTCGTGACGGGCCGGCAGCTCTTCCGTAACTTCATACGGATTGGAGTCATCTATAATCCGACCGTCTTTTAGGCGGACAATCCGGTTGGCATACTGGTCGGCCAGTTCCGGGTTATGGGTAACCATGACAACAAGACGGTCTTTGGCTACCTGCTTTAACAGCTCCATAACCTGAATACTGGTTTCGGAATCCAGCGCACCGGTGGGCTCATCTGCTAACAGAATTCGCGGATTGTTGACCAGTGCTCTGGCAATGGCCACCCGTTGCATCTGGCCGCCGGACAACTGGTTCGGCTTCTTGTGTGCCTGTTCCTTCAGGCCGACTTCGTCTAGGGCCTGAAGCGCACGCGACTTGCGTTCGGCGGCGCTGACACCGCTGATGGTCAGCGCCAGTTCTACGTTGGCAAGCACGCTCTGATGCGGAATTAAGTTGTAGCTTTGAAACACGAAGCCGATGGTATGATTCCGGTAGGAATCCCAGTCACGGTCGTTGTATTCCTTAGTAGAAATGCCATCAATGATCAGGTCTCCGGAATCATACCGATCCAGTCCGCCGATGACATTCAACAGGGTGGTTTTTCCGGACCCGGACGGGCCCAGCACGGCCAGGAATTCGTTGTCCCGTAAGTTCAGGGAAACGCCATCCAGGGCCTGCTGGACCAGGTCCCCGGTCCGGTATTCTTTTCTGATTTCCTTGATTTGCAACATACCTTTTGCCTTTCTGCTTCTAAAGGATGCCTTATTATACTACAAACTTTGCGGACTGTCCTAGGAATACCGCAATCCGCACACGTTACCATACATTACTTTAATTTGCCATAACCGGCCATACTTGCTACTGCCCGCCGAATTACACCAGTTACAGCCAGCCACAACCAGACACACTCTTCCGCTAGCCGTTGTTTGCTGTCTGCACCTGGCTGTCTACGGTTAGCTGTCTGCAGTTGGCTATCCGTGGTTGACTGCCTACAGTTGGCTATTCGC
>CAVFBE010000108.1:0-3212 GCA_963620745.1 Muribaculaceae bacterium
TCTTTACAGACCCGGAAATACCAGGACAAGGACGGACATAACCGCACAGCCTTTGAAGTGGTAGCCGAACAGGTCAGCTTCTGCGGCGATAAAAAAGCCGACCATTCCAACACGGAACAGCCGGCAGTAGAACCGGCAGAACAGCCGGCACAAACAAGCCTAGATATTAACGAATGGGATGAGGAATCGGATTTACCATTCTAGGGAAAGGAGGTAACCCCGGGCCGTCACAGTGACGGGCCTTGACAATCTCGCCGACGGCCTGGGGACTCAATATGGCAGTTTTTAGAATCAATAAAACAAACGACTACACAGTATTGAGCAACTACCATTTTAAAGAAAAAAACATGAGTTTGAAAGCAAAAGGTTTACTTTCTTTAATGCTTTCGCTTCCGGATGACTGGGATTACTCAATAGACGGACTGGTCTTGCTATCGAAAGACGGCTATGACAGCGTAAAAGTTGGGTTACATGAGCTGTCAGATTTTGGCTATTTGAAAAGGACTCAAAATTTCGACAGCCAAGGACGGTTTGACGGTTACAATTACGACGTTTTTGAACGGCCAAATCGAGAAAACGGCGCAGGTACAACGTTTTCACCGTCCGCGGATTTTCCGTCCACGGGAAAACCGTCCACGGGAAAACCGTCCACGGAAAATCCCCGACAATTAAATACTAAACAATTAAATACTAAAGAATTAAGTACTAAAGAAGTAATTGAATACCTGAACGCAAAAGCCGGAACGGCATATAAGCCAACATCCAAGGATACCCAGAAGCATATTAAGGCACGGATAGCAGAAGGGTTCAGCTTATCGGATTTTCAAACCGTAATTGATAAAAAGGTCAGCGAGTGGAAAGGAACTGATATGGAGGGGTATCTCAGACCTTCCACCCTATTCGGAACCAAGTTCGAATCTTACCTGAACGCTCCGGGCCGGAAGCGGAAGCAGGAGGAACCGGAAAAGCCTCCGTCATATGACCCGGGAGCTTACTGGAAGAAAGGCCGGAACGTGCCGGAGTATAAACCGAGAGAAGATTAAGGCGCTGAGCGCAAGGAGGAAAACATGCAAGAACTTGAATTTTTTGGAAAAACCAGAGGGAAAATCACAGATTCAACTGCTGATGTTGTGGTCAAGGTGTTCTACAACGATGTAAAGAAGGATATAACAGCAACACGGTTTACCTTTACAGAGCGGGCTTTTAAAAAAATAACACAGACAGGGTATGTAATGGCAGCGGTTCTTTCAAACCGTGTCTATTTCAAAGAAGCAAGCGGCCAAGACGGATTCAAAATTACGCAAACAAAAGAAACTGGCCGAGTTGTTTTTCCGCAGAAGATTCTGCAGGAAATGTTCACCACAGAGGCGCAAAATTTTGACCTCCGGTATGACAAACAAAGAGACCTTTACTATATCGAGAAATCAGACCTGGATTTTTTCGGGAAGAAGAAACGGTGGTGATGCCCGAAAAAATGAAAGAACGAATCTGGAATTGCAATCCGGAAAATTGCAGTCTGATGTCCCCGGACGGCTATATCAGCATTGGCGGTAATTATGTCAAATTAGATTGCATTGAATATAGCATTTTTGAAAGCAACGGCAACGTTGAAATGCTGGTTATGATTCATTCAAGCCCCTACATTGAAATCTGCTTAAATGTGCAGGAATTCTTTGAGGCAATCGGATATAGCGGAAGAAAAACGGTTAAAACCAACCTTGTCCTAAGAGATAAGGGCCGGCTGAACAGAATGGCTAGTGATTATGCCGAAGCCTGTAAGGAGGAATGAATATGTGGAGACTAATATGGGAGATTCTTAAACCGCTAGTAATCTTTGGTCTTATCTGCGGAATAGAAGACGCAATTTTCGGAACCTGCTACATCGGCGGAACCATTGCAGCGCTTTTCGTCATTTGCATATTGGGCGGAATCCTGACACGGCCATTCACAGGAGGCAAGAAATGATTAGAACAGCACTAGCCCTATGGGCAAAGAAAGCAATTGACTATATCAGCCTGAAAGCATGGCTATTGAAAAACAGACTGGAGGCACGGAAATGAATGCACACTGCTTATTCGAGCAAAGTGGGACATTTAAAAACGCCTTTAAAAAGAATGGCATTCGAGCTTTTGATTATGACATTCGCAATGACTTTGGGGAAACGGATAACCTGGTTGACTTGTTCGCTGAAATTCGGGGGGGGTACAACGGAGAACCGAGTATCTTTGATGATTTTCAGAAAGATGATTTAATTCTAGCATTCTTCCCCTGCACACGGTTTGAAGCAAGAGTGCCGTTGCTGGCAAGAGGTGATTCGTATCAACACAGGAAAGCAACGGATGAGCAAAAGCTGGAATATAGCAGAAAAATAGTCGGCGAATTAAACGAGATGTACCAACTGCTTTGTATGATGATTTTGGTATGTGCAAGAAAAGGGCTGCAGCTTGTCATCGAAAATCCATATACGCAGCCACACTTCTTGACACAGTACTTCCCCTTGAAGCCCAAAATCATAGATAAAGATAGAACCGAGAATGGCGACTGGTACAAAAAGCCGACACAATACTTTTTCATTAATTGCGAGCCGAAAAACAAACTTCTGTTTGAACCGATTGAATGGGTTGAACCAAAAGCAATTGCCACAGTGAAAGGCACAGAAACACACAGCCGCCAAGTTGAGCGGTCAATGATACACCCACAGTACGCTGACAGATTTATCAGACAAGAATTAATTTAAGGAGGTTAAGCATGACCCAAGTATGGAATCAGCGACAGCAGATTATCCAGTACATGATAGACCATAAGGAAATGACCAAAGCGGACGGGTTCCCGTGGTGCACTAAGGTTGATACCCGGATATCAGAACTCCGGAGGAAACAGCCCCTGAACATTGACGGTGGTCAGTACATTATCTCCGATAGATGGGAGAAAAGCCTGAATGGAAGCCGGTACAAGGTTTATTTCCTGGAAGAAATCACGGAGGCAGTCAATTGACCTATAAGCTGATTATTCCAGGCAGACTTGCCGGGATGAACGAATACACGGAACAGAACCGCCGGAACAAGTACGCCGGGGCATCCATGAAGGCAAAGGAACAGGCACGGGTTGAATGGGCAATCAGACAGCAGATAAAAACAAAGAAGCTGAATCCGCCCGTTAACCTGGCCTACACCTACTATGAGCCGAACAAGCGGAGGGACAAGGACAACATA
>CAVFBE010000109.1:0-3115 GCA_963620745.1 Muribaculaceae bacterium
AAAACAAAATAAAAAAGAACCGCATAACTATGCGATTCTTACATGGGTGCAGGGGAGGGATTTGAACCCCCGACCTCCGGGTTATGAGCCCGACGAGCTACCAACTGCTCTACCCTGCGATATATTCACTTGTTCCCTAGTGCCCTATCATTATAGTAGGACTGCCCGGAAAAAGCAAGCCTTTTTTTGCAAGGACAGGAGGCTGGCGTCGGCAGCCTGTGGGTAGAGCGTCAGGCGGCGGCCGGAGGGTAAACACCCGGGTCTGCAACCGGGACCGCAAATTGCCCAGCCCCCTCTTGCAAAAGCGGCCCGAACAAACTATAACAATGGATATAGAAAAACACTGGGTAGAAAACCACTACAGGAGGAAAGTACATGAACATTCCAAACATGGGCGGCTTTGACTTTAGCGCGCTGGCAAAGGGAAAGCAGGCCTGGGAGCAGTTTAAGCTGAATCACCCGAGATTTCCGGATTTCCTGAAGGACATTGCAAACCGCGGGGTAACCGAGGGCACCAACGTGGAAATTGCGGTAACGTACCCGAACGGTCAGAAAATCAGAACCAACGTAAAGGTGAAGCCGGGCGATGTAGAGCTTTTCCAATCCATGAAAGATTTCATTAACTTACTGTAATTCAACTTACGGTAATTTCCAATTTTAGAATGTATTTTTGGAATAAGGTTTGGAAATAAAAAGGGCACTGCAGGAAACGTTCCTGCAGTGCCCATGACTTTCTGTAAACAGCTTATTTTGCTTTCTTGGCAGCTTTAATGCGGGCAGCTTCGGCGTGCTTGGCTGCAGCCGTTGCTTTTTCCACGGCGGCATTATCCTGTGCCAGTGCCTTGACGGCGGCGTCCCGACGAGCTTTTGCATTTTGCAGGGCAGCGTTGTCCATGGCTGCAAGGGTGGAGTCATAACCCTGCGCAATGCGCTGTTTGTAGATGCGTTCGGCCTGTCTTTGGCGCTGTTTTCTGACTTTTCTGTCAAGCTTAGCTTTGTCCCGCTTAATAGCGGCCTGTTCCTTTTCCAGGGCAGCCTTCTTGTCTTTGGCAAATGCTACGGCAGTTCTTCTGGAAGAAAAGAAATCTTCAAGAGCAGCAGAAGAGACTTCGTCGGCCGGAGCGCCGTCAAGAAGGACGGTAATTGCGCCGTGGATGGAGCCAAGCACAGTGGCTACAGCGGTAACAATTGTATCTTTTACCTTCATTTCATATACCCCTCTCACCGCAGATTGCCCTCCACGGTTGTTAATACTAAAAATTATGATACCTAATTTTGGGGGTACTGTCAACGCAGTTTGACTATTCCAAAGCCCCGTTTATAATGGTTTAAGTACGGTTAAGTTGCTCCCTTTAAAATGGAGCATGACTTTAAAATGAAGGAGGAATGTGTATGGCAGATTATATTCTGGAGTGTAAGGCATTACGTAAAAAATACGGCAGCTTTACCGCTCTGAACGATATTGACTTACAGCTTCCCAAAGGAAAAGTGGTAGGCTTGCTGGGGCCGAACGGCAGCGGCAAAACTACCTTAATTAAGTTGGCGTGCGGCCTGCTGCTGCCGTCGGCCGGCGAACTGCTCATTGACGGCAAAGCGCCCGGGAAAGAAACCAAGCAGATTGTGGCATACTTGCCCGAACGCAACTACCTGCCGGATACCATGACCATCAAGTCCATGATCAAATTCATGGCGGACTTTTACCCGGACTTAAATAAGGAAAAGGCCTATGACATGCTGGGCCACTTAAACCTTGATGAAAATCAGCGGTTTAAGGCGCTTTCCAAGGGCAATCGGGAAAAAGTCCAGCTGATTTTGGTCATGAGCCGGGAGGCGCAGCTTTACCTGCTGGATGAGCCGATCGGCGGCGTGGATCCGGCAGCAAGGGATTACATTTTGGATACCATCATCCGCAACTATAATAAGGAAGCCACTGTGGTACTGTCTACGCACTTAATCGCAGACATTGAGCCGGTCCTGGACGAATTCGTTTTCATCCGCAACGGTGACATTCTGCGGCACAGTTCCGTGGAAGACGTCAAGGCCATGGGCCACACAGTGGACAGCCTGTTCAGGGAGGAATTCAGATGCTAGGAAAATTAATCAAACACGAATTCTTCGCGGACGCTAAAATGCTGGTGCCGACGTATCTTGTGGTTCTGATTCTGTCCCTTCTCGGGCGATTCAGCACCTGGCTTGCCACCAGAAAATCCATTGCCGATGCAGTGTCCTCTTCCTTTGCCAGTCTGTTGGAAGGCATGGCATCCTTGCTGAGTGTGCTGTACGTAATAGCTTTCATTGCCGCAATGGTGCTGACCATTTTCTACCTGATTTATCGCTTTTATAAGAACTTCTTTACCGATGAAGGCTACCTGATGATGACGCTGCCAACCAAGTCCTACAGCCTGGTTACTGCAAAGTTCATCAACTCTGTTATCTGGGTAGTTATTGGACTGTTGGTTACCGTTCTTTCTTTGTATATTACCTTTAGCCATTATGATCAGCTGATGGATACCATTTCGGAAATCTACAATCTGCTGACCAGAAGCGGGGATAAGGAATACATTAAAGATGCCCTTGGCACCGAGCCGGGCGTCTTCATTACCGAATTAGTTGTGTATATGGTGGTCTGGTTCTCCAGATTCATTATTACCTGGTACTTTGCCATTGCCTTTGGCCAGTTGCTGTCCAAGAACCACAAGGTGGTCGGTGCCATCGGGGCATACCTGATTCTGCGCATTCTGTCCAGCATTTTGTCTACAGTTTTCCTGTGGTTTGAAAACGAAGTACTGGCAGACGTCATCACCGGTTACAGCACCAGCACAGGCGTGGCGCTGCAGACAACGCTGATCGGCACTTCGGTCGTCAGCATTCTTGTCTGCGCGCTCCTGTTCTGGGCCACCTGCTACATTATGGAGCACAAGCTGAACCTGGACTAAGCAAATAGCTTCTCAAAGTTAAAATTCTAATTCAAACTACCGCATGTTGCGCCCGCCCGGCCAACCTGCGGTAGTTTCCTTTTTTGCCAGTGGTGCTTTCATTTGCCGGTTGCCTCATTTCAGCTCTACTTTCTTAATCTGAGGTACTTTACGAAAATGTCTTTCGCCTTGGCCCGGCG
>CAVFBE010000110.1:0-3077 GCA_963620745.1 Muribaculaceae bacterium
GAAGAAAACAGCCTGATAACGCAAAACGGCGGCACAGCTTTCGCTGTACCGCCATTTTACATAAATACTTCGTTACCGCACCTCGGCTAATGCGCAGGTCCTGTGTTTTTTAATAAGATACAGTATAAAACTGTTGCTTATTCGTTGATGCCGGTAACAACGCCGGAACCAACAGTACGGCCACCTTCACGGATAGCGAAGCGAAGACCTTCTTCAATAGCGATCGGAGTGATCAGTTCAACGTCCATTTCAACGTTGTCTCCAGGCATGCACATTTCAGTGCCTTCCGGAAGAGAGATAACACCGGTAACGTCAGTGGTTCTGAAATAGAACTGCGGACGATAGTTGTTGAAGAACGGAGTATGACGGCCGCCTTCGTCCTTGGTCAGTACGTAAACCTGGCCGTGGAACTTGGTGTGCGGATGAATGCTGCCTGGTTTAGCAAGAACCTGGCCTCTTTCAATTTCGTTTCTCTGAATACCACGAAGAAGGCAACCAATGTTGTCACCAGCTTCAGCGTAGTCAAGGATCTTACGGAACATTTCAATACCGGTGCAAACGGTCTTGGTCTTTTCTTCCTTCAGACCAACGATTTCAATTTCTTCGCCCATCTTGAGCTGGCCACGTTCTACTCTACCAGTAGCAACGGTACCACGACCGGTGATGGTGAATACGTCTTCTACCGGCATCAGGAACGGAAGGTCAGCCTTACGATCCGGAGTCGGGATGTATTCGTCAACAGCGTCCATCAGGTCCCAAATCGGCTTCAGGACAGGAGCGTCAACGTCGTCGCCGTCATATTCCAGAGCCTGCAGTGCAGAACCGGCAATGATCGGGCATTCGTCGTCAAATTCATACTCAGCAAGAGTTTCACGAACTTCCATTTCAACCAGTTCAAGAAGTTCTGGGTCGTCAACCTGGTCAACCTTGTTCAGGAAAACGATGATTGCAGGAACGCCTACCTGACGAGCAAGCAGAAGGTGTTCTTTGGTCTGAGCCATAGGACCGTCAGTTGCAGCGATAACCAGGATGGCACCGTCCATCTGAGCAGCACCGGTGATCATGTTCTTGATGTAGTCGGCGTGGCCCGGGCAGTCAACGTGAGCATAGTGACGCTTTTCAGTTTCATACTCAACGTGAGCGGTATTGATAGTAATACCACGTTCTCTTTCTTCCGGAGCCTTATCGATTGCGGAATAGTCTTCGAACTTTGCCAGGCCCTTCATTGCAAGGGTCTTGGTAATTGCAGCGGTCAGAGTGGTCTTACCATGGTCTACGTGACCGATGGTACCAATGTTAACATGCGGCTTAGTTCTGTTAAAATGTTCTTTTGCCATGGGGATGTTCCTCCTTTAAAACTAATAGCAAATAGTCTAAAATTCTTTGATATTGTAACAAATACAATGCCTTTAAGCAAGCACTGAATCAGTTCTTCTTGGCACGGTCGGAAATGATAGATTCCGAAATACTCTTCGGTACTTCCGTGTAGTGAGACGGTTCCATAACGTACTGGGCACGGCCCTGTGTCTTGGAACGAAGATCAGTAGCATAACCGAACATGGAAGCCAGAGGAATCTGTGCTTCAATCTGGGTTGCGCCATTGACGTCTTCCATACCCTTCATGTTACCACGGCGGGAGTTGATGTCACCAATAACATCACCAACGTATTCGTTAGGAGTAATAACAACAACCTTCATCATCGGTTCCATCAGAACCGGAGAAGCCTTACGCATGGCATCCTTGAATGCCATGGATCCGCAGATTTTGAAGGACATTTCAGAGGAGTCGACTTCATGATAAGAACCATCATAAAGTGTAACCTTTACGTCTTCAACCGTGTAGCCGGCCAGAACACCATTGGTCATGGCGGACTTAATACCAGCTTCGGTCGGTCCGATGAATTCCTTCGGAATGGCACCGCCGACAACGGCATTGACGAATTCATAACCCTTGCCTGGGTTCGGTTCAATCTTGATCTTAACCTGAGCGTACTGACCGGAACCACCGGACTGACGCTTGTACTTGCAGTCTACATCGGCCGGAGCGGTGATGGTTTCACGATAGGCAACCTGTGGCTTACCAACGTTGGCTTCTACTTTGAATTCACGAAGCAGACGGTCAACAATGATTTCCAGGTGAAGTTCACCCATACCGGCAATAATGGTTTGTCCGGTTTCTTCATCAGTGTAGCACTTGAAGGTCGGGTCTTCTTCTGCCAGTTTAGAAAGGGCTACGCCCATCTTTTCCTGACCGGCACGGGTCTTCGGCTCAATGGCAACGCGGATAACCGGATCCGGGAAGTCCATGGACTCCAGAATAACCGGATGTTTCGGGTCACAAAGAGTATCACCAGTGGTGGTATTCTTAACGCCTACACAAGCGGCAATGTCACCGGCGTAGCATTTATCAAGGTCCTGTCTGTGGTTGGCGTGCATCTGCAGGATACGGCCCATACGTTCGTTCTTGTCCTTGGTGGCATTCAGAACGGTGGCACCGGCATCTACAGTACCGGAATAAACGCGGAAGAAGCACAGCTTACCTACATATGGGTCAGTTGCAATCTTGAAAGCAAGAGCTGCAAATGGGCCGTCATCTGTAGATTCACGGCATTCCTCTTCGTCAGTTTCCGGGTTTACACCCTTAATGGCAGGAATGTCAACCGGGGCCGGCATGTAGTCAACAATGGCATCCAGCAGCGGCTGAACACCTTTGTTACGGTAAGAAGTACCGCAAACAACCGGAACCAGGTCATTGTTAATGGTTGCCTTACGAATGGTGGCCTTCAGCTCTTCCAGCGTCAGTTCGTCTCCGTTGAAGTATTTTTCCATTAAGTCATCATCATAAGAAGCAACTTCTTCAATGAGTTCGTCATGGTACTTCTGGGCAATTTCTTTCATGTCATCCGGGATGTCTTCGTCACGGATGTCATTACCGAGGTCATCATAGTAAACTTCGGCACGCATGGTCAGCAGGTCAATGATTCCGCGGAAGTTGTTTTCAGCACCGATTGGCAGCTGAATTGCAAGCGGATTGGCCTTCAGACGTTCACGGATCATGTCGAGTACATGGTAGTAGT
>CAVFBE010000111.1:0-2876 GCA_963620745.1 Muribaculaceae bacterium
TTCCTATCTGGAACACGGATTGTTTAACGACGCTGCTCCGCAGAAGCTGTATTATCTGACGTCTTGTTACCGGTATGAAAAGCCGCAGGCAGGCCGCTTGCGGGAATTCCACCAATTTGGTGTGGAGTGCTTTGGAACACAAAGCCCGGCAGCAGACGCAGAAGTCATTGCATTGGCAGACGAAGTGTTTGGATTCCTTGGAGTTAAAGATCTGACCCTGGAAATCAACAGCATCGGTTGTCCGCATTGCCGCCCAAAGTATCAGCAGGCATTGCATGACTACTTTGAAGAACGCAAAGACCAGCTTTGTGACACCTGCAAAGGCCGCCTGGAAAAGAATCCCATGCGGATTTTAGACTGCAAGGATCCCGGAGACGCCGCTATTGCCGCCGGGGCACCGGTAGTTCTGGACTATCTTTGCCAGGACTGCAAAGACCACTTTGAAAAGGTACAGGCGTACTTAAGCGCCATGCAGATAGACTATACCATTAACCCGCGCATTGTTCGGGGCTTGGACTATTACACCAAGACCGTATTTGAATTTGTTTCTACCGGAATTGGTGCCCAGGGCACGGTTTGCGGCGGCGGCCGGTATGACGGCCTTTGCGAAGAGCTGGGCGGCAAGCCGACACCGGCGCTCGGCTTCGGCATGGGTATAGAACGGCTGATGCTGGTGCTGGAAGCGCAGCAGATTGCGCTTCCGGAAGCAGAGCATCCGCAACTGTATCTTGCCTCCGCCGGAGAAGCGGCCACCCTGAAGGCCTGCCAGATTGCACATGACCTTCGCAGCGAAGGGGTTTACGTGCTGTTTGATACCGTTGGCCGTTCCGTAAAAGCGCAAATGAAATATGCCAATAAAGTCGGCGCCGATTTTGTGGTTGTCCTTGGGGACAACGAACTGGAATCCGGCACCGTCAGCTTAAAAAATATGCAGAGCGGGGAATGCCAAGAAATGGCATTGGCCAGCTTTGCGGAAGACTTCAGTAATGTGTCCTTACAACAGATGGTGGCCTCCCTTGGTGCCGAGTTTGCAGACACCGACATGGAAGGATTCAATATCACCGATTTTCTGGGAGGGAACCTGTAATGGATTTAATGACTGGACTGAAACGGACCAATTATTGTAATGACTTTACCGCCGGCAGCATCGGCAACGAAGCCGTTGTTTGCGGCTGGGCTGCAAAACAGCGTGACTTAGGCGGCCTGATTTTCATTGACCTGCGGGACCGCACCGGTGTGGTTCAGCTGGCCTTTGATGATTCCACGGACAAGGCAGTTTTCGAAAAGGCTACTACCGTTCGTTCCGAATTTGTTTTAATGGCAAAGGGCACCGTTCGGGAACGGGCCTCTAAAAATAAAGACATCAAAACCGGTGACATTGAAATTTTTGTTACGGATCTTCGCATCCTTGGGAAGTCGGAAACCCCGCCATTTGAAATTACGGACGATGTAAAAACCGACGAATTAAAGCGGCTGCAATACCGGTATCTGGACCTCAGAAGACCGGCCCTGTTGAACAATCTTCTGCTGCGGCACAAGATTACCAAGGTAACCAGAGACTACTTTGATGAAAACGGGTTCATTGAAATTGAAACCCCAATGCTGATTAAATCTACTCCGGAAGGGGCCCGGGACTTCTTAGTACCAAGCCGGATTCACAACGGAGAATTTTATGCACTGCCGCAGTCTCCACAGCTGTACAAACAGCTGTCCATGGTAGCAGGGTTTGACCGCTACATGCAGGTTGCCCGCTGCTTCCGTGACGAAGACCTGCGTGCTGACCGTCAGCCGGAATTTACCCAGATTGACGTGGAAATGTCTTTCGTGGAAATGGAAGACGTCCTTGCCGTTGGGGAAGGCTACATGAAGCGGATTTTCAAGGAAATCCTGGACATTGATTTGCCGTTACCACTGCCTCGCCTGACGTATAAAGAAGCCATGGAACGCTACGGCTCCGATAAACCGGATACCCGCTATGGCATGGAAATTTATGACCTGTCTGACGTGGTTAAGGACAGCGGCTTTGGCGTTTTTGAAAGTGCCATTCAGGGCGGTGGCTCCGTTCGGGCCATTACCGCCAAGAATGCGGCAGGTACCCTTTCCCGGAAGGCCATCAACAAGCTGACGGATGAAGCAAAGGGCATCGGCGCCAAGGGCCTGGCCTGGATTCGCTGGACCGACGAAGGCTGCACCTCTTCCTTCGGCAAGTTCGTTTCTGAAGATTGCATGAACGCCATTCTGGAAGCCGGCAACGTAGAACAGGGAGACGTGGTTCTGATTATTGGTGACACCAACAACAAGCACGTTCTTACCATTTTGGGTGCCCTGCGTCAAACCGTTGCCAAGAAGCTGGATTTAATTCCGGAAGGTTTGTATAACGTTCTTTGGATTGTAGAAATGCCGTTCTTTGAATTTGACGAAGATCTTGGTGAATGGGTTGCCATGCATCACCCGTTTACCGCACCAATGGAAGAATGTCTTCCGTATCTGGAATCCGACAAGGAAAATGTCCGTGCCCAGTCTTATGACTTGGTTCTGAATGGCATTGAACTTTGCTCCGGTTCCATTCGTATCACGGATCCGGAACTGCAATCCCGCATCTTTGATTTGCTTGGCCTGACAGAAGAAGAAGCCATGAACAAATTCGGCTTCCTGATTAACGCATTTAAATACGGCGCACCGCCACACGGTGGCTTTGGCCTTGGTTTGGACCGGCTTTGTATGCAACTTTTGGGTGCCTCTACCTTACGCGATGTAGTTGCTTATCCAAAAATTAAAGATGCCTCTGAACCTATGACCAACTGTCCTTCGGAAGTAGATGCAGACCAGTTAAAAGAACTTGGTATTGCCCTGGATTTGTCAGAATAAAAATTCAC
>CAVFBE010000112.1:0-2836 GCA_963620745.1 Muribaculaceae bacterium
CATAAGCATTGCGCTTGTCGGTCATGGGAATGGTGCCAAAGCAGGGCGTTTCCAGGCGAGTTGGCGCTTCACCGTGGGAAGGCGCTTCGCCGCTGTCAATTTCTTCCGCTAAAAGGATGAGCCCTGCGCAGGTTGCCAGGACCGGCAAACCGTTTTCAATTTGCTCTTTTAAGGGCTCCAATAAGCCTAGGTCCTGCAACAGTTTTCGCTGCACAGTGCTTTCGCCGCCGGGGAGGACAAGGCCGTCAAGGCCTTGCTCCAAGTCCTTCAGCTGCCGAATTTCAAAGCAGTCGGCGCCCAGCTGTTGCAAGCGCTGTTCGTGTTCCAAGAAGGCACCCTGCAGCGCTAATATGCCGATTTTCATTATTTGCCTCTTTCTGCCATCAGGATTTCAATTTCCTGCTCGTTAATACCAACCATAGCTTCTCCTAAGTCCTTAGACAGCTCGGCAATCAGCGCTGCATCCGTGTAGTTGGTGACAGCCTGTACAATGGCGGCGGCGCGTTTTTCCGGGTTCCCGGATTTGAAAATGCCGGAACCGACAAAAACGCCCTCGGCGCCCAACTGCATCATCAGGCTGGCATCTGCCGGGGTGGCGACCCCGCCTGCTGCAAAGTTTACAACCGGAAGCTTCTTATTGTCATGCACATACTGTACCAATTCGTACGGCACCTGCAGCTCTTTGGCCACTTCAAACAGTTCATCTTCCCGCAGCCCTGCAATTCGTGCAATTTCGGTATTCATCTTCCGCATGTGCCGTACGGCTTGCACTACATCGCCGGTGCCGGGTTCACCCTTTGTACGAATCATGCTGGCCCCTTCATTTATGCGACGCAGTGCCTCGCCCAAATCCTTGGCTCCGCAGACGAACGGAACGGCATATTCCCGCTTGTTGATGTGGTACACGTCGTCTGCCGGGGACAACACTTCGCTTTCATCAATGTAGTCAATTTCAATGGCCTGCAGGATTTGCGCTTCGGCAAAATGGCCGATCCGGCATTTTGCCATAACCGGAATGGAGACCGCTTCTTGAATACCCTGGATCATTTTCGGGTCGCTCATGCGGGAGACGCCGCCGGCGGCGCGAATGTCCGCCGGAATCCGTTCCAGCGCCATGACCGCGCAAGCGCCGGCCTGCTCGGCAATTTTTGCCTGTTCCGGTGTGGTGACGTCCATAATGACGCCGCCTTTCAGCATTTGGGCCAGCTGTTTGTTTAATTCATATCGTTCATTACTCATGGAAAAGAACTCCTTTACAACTTTGTTGCGGCCTATTATACTAGCGTGTGACCATATTAAAATATTCAATTTTAATATATTCAGTAAGGTCAGAAAGGCGGCAAACCCCGGAATGTTAACCTATAATCTTACCGGAACAGGGTCAGATTCCCTGTATGAAACTCTTTACCTTTGCATTAAAAATGACATTCTTACAGGGAATCTGAAGGCCGGGGAGCGTCTCCCGTCCAAGCGGCCCTTTGCAAAAAATCTGGGCATAAGCGTCATTACCGTAGAAAACGCTTATGCCCAGCTAATTGCAGAAGGCTTTATTTATTCCCTTCCCAAAAAGGGCTTTTATGTCAGTGATTTTAACCAGTTGACCGCGGCCGCCGGAAAGCCCACTACGGAACAGGTAACCCTGACCGGCGGAGAAACCTCTTACCTTGCTGATTTTACCAGCAACCAGACAGACACAGAACTGTTCCCGTTTACCACCTGGACCAAAACCATGCGGGAAGTGCTGAATGAAAATCAGAAACAGCTGATGACGAACCCGCCGGCCGGCGGCATCATGGAACTCCGGCAAAACATTGCCGCTTACTTACACGACTTCCGCGGCATGCACGTAAATGCACAGCAAATTATAGTCGGTGTCGGCACAGAGTACCTCTTCGGCCTTCTGATTCAGCTGCTCAGCCCGGAAACCGTATACGGCCTGGAAAATCCGGGGTATCCGAAAACGGCGCAGATCTGCCGGAGCATGAATGTCCCGTATCAATACGTGGACATTGACCGCTACGGCATCTCCGCCGAGGCATTGGAACAAAAGCAGATTGACGTTATCCACACGTCTCCGTCCCACCACTTCCCGACGGGAATCGTCATGCCGATTTCCCGCCGTTACGAGCTTCTGGGCTGGGCAGCCAAAGCAGAAGGCCGCTACATTATTGAAGACGACTATGACAGCGAGCTCCGCCTGACCGGCAAGCCCATCCCCACCCTCCAAAGCATAGACGTCCTGGACAAGGTCATCTACATGAACACCTTCAGCAAAACCCTGAGCTCCACCGTGCGCATCAGCTACATGGTGCTGCCGCCGGCCCTTGCCGAAAAATTCTATAAGCAACTGTCCTTCTACACGTGCACCGTCTCCAACTTTGAACAGTATGCCCTGTCCAAATTCATCCAGAACGGCAGTTTTGAAAAGCACCTGAATCGCCTGAGAAATGAATACCAGAAAAAACGGGACTGCATCATTGACTCCTTCACGCGCTCGCGGCTGAAAGATGCCATCCAAATCATGGAGGAGGAAGCGGGCGTCCACTTCCTGATGAAAATTGTTTCTCCCTCGGGCGAGTCAGCAATCCTCCATCAGGCGCTTGCCAAGGGTATTAAACTAGTCAGCCTGGCTGACTACTACCATGGCAACCGCCCCGAGTACCAGAACATTTTTGTCATGAACTACTCCTCCATAGACGTCTCCCGCATGGAGGAAATTACGCAAAAGCTGTATGAGTGCATTTAGTGTATCTACACCTAGTGTCACCTTTTGGCATTCAGGTCGCTTCCGACTTAAGTACTCGGCTTGCGCTGGCCCTGCGTGGCAAAAAGGGTG
>CAVFBE010000113.1:0-2783 GCA_963620745.1 Muribaculaceae bacterium
AAACAGACGACCGGGCGGTCCTCCAATACAAAAGGAAATGACAATGTCATTTCCAACGGATCCGGGATTGCTGTGGCAGATGGCCAGTGCATGATGATTATAGAGCAGGGCAAAATTGTAGAATTTTGCGCCGAGCCTGGCCAGTTTACCTGGGATTCTTCCACGGAGCCGAGCCTCTTCACCGGCAAACTGGGAGACTCGCTGAAAGAAACCTTCCGCGTTATTGGAAAGCGGTTCACCTTTGGCGGTGACCCGGCGAAGGATCAGCGGGTGTACTACTTTAATACGAAAGAAATTGTAGACAATAAGTTCGGTACAGCCAATCCGTTTCTGTTTACAGTAGTAAACAAGAAGATTGGAATGGACCGGACCGTCAGCGTACGCTGTAACGGGGTCTACTCCTATAAAATTACGGATCCGCTGCTCTTTTATAAAGAGGTCTGCGGCAATGTGGAGCGGGAATATACCAGAGAAGAACTGGATGGTCAGCTGAAAACGGAGTTTGTCAGTGCACTGCAGCCGGCGTTTGCCAAGCTGTCAGAGCTGGAGCTTCGCCCGGCCCAGATTCCGGCCCACACCACGGAACTGAAGGATGCCATGAACGCGGCACTGAAAACCGAGTGGACGGAACGCAGGGGAATTACGGTAGAGTCCATTGCGCTGAACCCGATTACCCTGACGGAAGAGGACCTGAAAAAAGTACAGCAGATGGAAGATGCTGCCGCGTATGGCAACAGTCCGTCTATGATGGCCGGAAGAATGGGCGAAGCTACGGCCAACGCCATGGAAACGGCGGCCGCCAACCAGGGCGGGGCCATGAATGCCTTCGTTGGCATGGGCATGGCCATGAACGCCGGTGGCGCCGGCACCGTACAGAATTTGTACGCCATGGGCCAGCAACAGACTGCAGCGCAGCAAACGCCGGCCACCCCGGCCGCACCTGCAGCTGCCGGTTGGAATTGCGCCTGCGGCGCGCAGGGCAATACCGGCAATTTCTGCCAGAATTGCGGCGCACCTCGCCCGGCTCCGGCAGCCTGGACCTGCAGTTGCGGCACAACCAACACCGGAAACTTCTGCTCCAATTGCGGAAAGCCCAAACAGTAAATGCTGAATCGCCGGGGGGTGGGAAAAGTATGTCAGAACTGATTGAATATAAGTGCCCCAATTGCGGCGGCGCACTGGAATTTAATGCGGATTTGCAGAAGATGAAATGTCCCTTCTGCGATTCAGAATTTGACGTTGCCACGCTGGAAGCGTTAGACGATGCCCTTCATGCCACAGAGCAGGAAGATGAATTGCATTGGAACGAAGCTTCCGGGCAGGAGTGGGATGCGGCAGAAACAGAGCATCTGCGCCATTATGTCTGCAACTCCTGTGGCGGCGAAATCATCGGAGACGAAACCACCGGCGCAACCAGCTGCCCGTTTTGCGGGAATCCGGTTACCATATCGGAGCAATTTGCAGGCGGGTTGCGTCCGGACAAGATTATTCCGTTTAAGGTAAATAAGGACGAAGCCAAAGCAGCTCTTGCCCGGCATTTGAAGGGGAAACGTTTGCTGCCGAAGGTGTTTCAGTCGCAGAATCACATTGATGAAATTAAAGGCATTTACGTGCCGTTCTGGATTTTTGATGCCGAAGCGGACGGGCAGGCAACGTATGAAGGCACCCGCGTCCGCCACTGGTCAGATCACGAATATGACTATACGGAAACCAGTTACTTCAACATTTACCGGGAGGGCACGGTTGACTTTGCCGATATCCCTGTGGATGCGTCCGCAAAAATGGCCGATGATTTAATGGATTCTTTGGAGCCCTTTGACTTTTCCGAAGCAGTGGATTTCCAAACGGCCTATTTTGCGGGGTACTTGGCGGACAAGTATGACGTCTCCCGCCAGGACTGTGAACCGCGCGTTAACGCACGGGTCAAGCAGTCCACGGAAGACGTGCTCCGGTCCACCATTACCCAGCCGTATGACAGCATTATGCCGACCGGTTCCTGTGTACAGGTAACCAACGGCAAAGTCAAATATGCGCTCCTCCCGGTCTGGTTATTGAACACCAGCTGGAACGGACAGCAGTATACCTTTGCCATGAACGGACAGACCGGCAAGTTTGTCGGCAATTTGCCGACAGATAAAAAACGGTTAGCCCTGTACACGGCAGTCTCCTTCCTTGGCTCTGCGGCAGTCGGAACGGGGATTGGATTCCTGATTAATTATTTCCTGTTGTAAGGAGGGGCTACTATGAAAAGCAGAACGTTTTCCGTGCATTTTATGGCAGCTCTTCTGCTGTCATTCCTGTTCCTCCTGCCGGCCGGTACCGTTCTTTCCTTTGCGGAAAATGCGGATTCCACGCAGGACTACATTGTGGACCAGGCCGGTGTCTTATCTGACACGGAGCGGGAAGACTTAAATACAAAGCTGAAAGAGTTCCGGGAGGCCAACCAGTTTGACCTGGTTATTGTTACCACCACCGGACTGGATCCGGATGACCGTCAGGATTATGCGGATGACTTTTATGACTACAACGGCTATGGCTACGGTGCTGACCGGGATGGCATTCTGCTCCTGGTCAACATCAATGTAGATGGTACTTATGAAAGCGGTAACAGTTGGATTTCCACCTGTGGTTCCGGTATTTCGCTGTTTCCGTACAGCACCATTCAGGAAATGGGACAGGTGCTGACACCTTACCTGACTGCCTGCAATTACACCACGGCATTCCAACAGTTTATTACCTTATCAAAAGCACAATATAATAGTGCCTCCTCCGGAGACGGCTGG
>CAVFBE010000114.1:0-2677 GCA_963620745.1 Muribaculaceae bacterium
GTAAGCGTCAAATAATCTGACGGATTTTTAAATTAACACAAATATCGCATAATACCTCTGTACTAACAGCGAGTATATGAGAATCGCGGAGAGTCGCCGTGACTCTCTGAGAGTATCTAAGACTCTCAGTTACTCGTGCGAAACGGAGGTATTTTTATGTCTGAATCTAACCTGCAAGCCATGAATCAAAACAAAGAATTGAAAAAATGGATTGGCCTGGTTGCTGAATGCAGAAGCAGCGGAATGTCTGTAAAGGAATGGTGCCAAGAAAAAGATTTTTGTGTCCAAACTTACTATCGTTGGCAACGCCGTGTGTTTGACTACACAAGACAAAATGCAGCACCAACATTTATTGAAGTAGCTCCTCCAAAGTCAACTTCCGGAACAGCAGTTGCAACATTACGAGCGACCGCATTAGAGGTAGATCTTTATTCCGGAATTGATACAGAAACCTTACAAACCATCTGCCATGTATTAAAGATATGCTGAGTGATTTTACCAAAGCAGACAGGATTTATATTGCTTGCGGATATACAGATTTAAGGCGTGGAATAGATGGCCTTGCAACCATTGTCCAACAGCAATTTGATTTGGATCCGTTTACCAACTCTCTTTTTCTGTTTTGCGGAAGACGCACAGACAGAATAAAGGCCTTATATTGGGAAGGCGATGGCTTTTTACTTTTATATAAGAGATTGGAACGAGGAAAGTTTCAATGGCCAAGAACAGAATCCGAAGTTCGCGAATTAACGCCACAGCAATATCGCTGGCTTATGGAAGGCCTGAAAACAGAGCAACCCAAAGCACACAAGCCAGTTTCAGGACTGAGCTATCTTTAGGCAAAACGTAGAATTTTTTATGACCTCAAAAGAGGTGCTTTGCAAAATGAAGGGGTCTGGATAGCCTCAGTTTTTTACAATTAGCAAAAGTTCATTTTTCCAAAAACAGTTGGCCTGAGGCCGGCTGTTTTTGCCTTTTTCTAATCTTTCTGCTTTGGCAAAATGACGAATGAATATTCGCAAGAGATGGCGTAACACTAGCGTTTTTCTTACTTTGCAGTACAATATATTC
Source organism: Muribaculaceae bacterium (assembly GCA_963620745.1). Lineage (GTDB taxonomy): Bacteria > Bacillota > Clostridia > Oscillospirales > Acutalibacteraceae > RUG420. The sequence goes on from CAVFBE010000114.1 coordinate 1,072, forward strand.
ATGGAAAAGAAAGACACAATTACAATCTCTAAAAGTGAATATGAAGCTCTCTGTGCCATGAAGGAAGACTACACCGAACTCCAAACCAAATGCGATTGGTTAATGGAGCAAATGCGCCTGGCCAAGCACCAGAAGTTTTCATTTTCTTCTGAAAAGCAGGAAACTCTTTTTATGGACCAAATGAGCTTGGTCTTTAATGAAGCGGAAGGTTTTGCAGACTTCTCTATGCCAGAAATACCAGAAGAGGTTACTGTTACTGCCCACAAAAGGAAAAAGCACGGAACAGTGAAGGATATTCTTCCAACAGATGTCCCGGTTGAAGTAGTTGAACACACTCTTCCAAAGGAAAGACTAGTTTGCCCGCAATGCGGAACTACTATGACTGAAATCGGGAAGGAAGAAAAAGAGACGCTGGTTATTATTCCGGCACAGGTAAAAATTCGGCGTGATGTATATTACACGTATGCCTGCCAGCAATGTAAACAAGAAGATGTCTCTGTACCGGTGGCCAAGGCGCCAAAGGAACCTTGCTTGATTTCTAAAAGCTTTGCCTCTCCGGAAGCAGTGGCATATCTGATGTACCAAAAATACGTAATGGGCTCTCCCATATACAGAATAGAGCGTGACTTTTTAAGAAATGACATTCAGTTATCCAGGCAAACCATGTCCAACTGGATGCTGCGTTGTTCCAAGGATTGGCTGGAACCTATTTACAACAAGTTGCATACACACCTTCTGAAAGAACCTATTCTGCATGCAGACGAAACCACTCTGCAAGTTCTGAAGGAACCGGGAAAGCGTGCACAAACCAAGTCTTACATGTGGCTTTACCGGACCGGGAAGTATGCAAAGCACCCAGTGGTACTCTACGAATACCAGCCGAATCGCAAGGCAGAACATCCAGAGAAGTTTTTAAAAGGCTTTACCGGGTATTTGCACGCGGATGGATATGCCGGATACCACCGGCTAGACCAGCAGGGTATTACAGTGGTTGGATGTTTGCTCCATGCAAGACGAAAGTTTACGGATGCACTACGTGCATTGCCGAAGCAAGAGCAGCATGGTTCCTCTGCGGAAGAAGGACTTGCTTATTTCACCCAACTTTTCTCCGAAGAAAAGAAGTTGGAAAATTTAACAACAGAAGAGCGCTATATACAGCGACTAGAAAAGGAAAAGCCTATTCTGGACGCTTTGTTGGCATGGTCTCATACCCAAAAGGTTCCTCCAAAGTCTGCTTTGGGGAAAGCAATTCATTATTTCCAAGAGCAATGGCCATATTTGATTAAATTTCTGGAAGACGGAAATTTAGAATTGACCAACAACTTAGCAGAGCGCTCCATTAAGCCGTTTGTAATTGACCGAAAAAACTTCCTGTTTGCCAACACACCGAATGGAGCACAGGGCAGCGCTGTTATATTTAGCATTATTGAAACAGCAAAAGAAAACGGGCTGGATCCATACAAGTATCTGGTATACATCTTCCAAAATGCACCAAAGCTGGCTGCAGAAAAAGATGACTGGGCCACTTCTTTTTTACCAGAAAACGTCCCCATATATTGCAAAGCAAGCAAAACAAATTAAATCTTATTACCGGAAGCCAGGAGTT
>CAVFBE010000115.1:0-2592 GCA_963620745.1 Muribaculaceae bacterium
TTGGGAGAAATGCTATAAGCTTTTGCAACCGTAACGCAAAATCCCCACGGTTGCAAAAGTAGGCAGTCAAATAAAGGGGTTTTAGGAAGATGAACAAACAAAAAGGGGACCACACTCTGCCAATACGGTTGGTTAAACTTCTGAACTGGATTTTAATGACCGTGTCGTTTATGGGAGCGTGGTTTGAATATTACGCAGCAAGAGCAGAAGTCCACTACTATAACAGAGGTAACTGGTTGCTCTTTTTTATTTTTGCGGCTTTATACTTTTACTTCTGCCGGATTTATGATGCGTTCCATGTATCTACCAGTTCCATTTCGGAAATTGTTTATAGTCAGACACTGGCACTGTTATTTACCAACCTGATTTTATACGTTGTTATCTGCCTGCTGTCCTCTACTTTATCCAATCCGCTGCCATTACTGCTGTCCTTCGTTATTGAAGTTATTATCAGTGCCATCTGGACGGTATGCGCGCATAAGTGGTACTTCCACAAATACGGGGCCCGGACCGCCGTCATTGTATATGACACGCGGGAAGGTCTGGAGCATGTTATTAAACAGCATGGACTGGAAAAGAAATTCAACGTTACCAAGATTATGCAGGTGCAGGAGTGCCTGGACAATCTTCCGGAACTGAACAATTATGAAACCGTATTCCTTTCCGGCATTCACAGCCATGAACGGAATATTATTTTAAAGCATTGCATGTATGACAGCGTCCCCATTTATGTTATCCCCAGAATTGGAGACGTTATCATGGGTGGTGCAGAGCAGATGCACATGCTCCACCTTCCCATCATGGCGCTTGGCAGATATAATCCTACTCCGGAATATGCCATTGCTAAGCGGGCCTTTGACATCATCCTGTCTGCCCTTGGCATTGTGGTGCTGTCTCCGGCCCTCCTTATTATTACCATTGCGGTCAAATCGGACGGCGGCCCGGCCCTGTACAAGCAAACTCGCCTTACCAAGGACGGCAAGGAATTCCAGGTATTAAAATTCAGAAGCATGCGTGTGGACGCAGAAAAGGACGGCGTTGCCAGACTCTCCACGGGCGATATAGACCCACGCATTACCAAAGTAGGCCGCGTTATCCGTAAAATCCGCGCCGACGAATTCCCCCAGCTGTTTAACATTTTAAAAGGGGACATGAGTATTGTCGGCCCGCGCCCGGAACGTCCTGAAATTGCTGCCCAGTATGAAGAAGATTTACCGGAATTCAAGCTCCGCCTCCAAATGAAAGCGGGCCTTACCGGTTATGCCCAAATCTACGGCAAATACAACACTACCCCTTATGACAAGCTCCTTCTGGACCTAATGTACATTAACCACCCCACCATCTGGCAGGATTTGAAAATCTGTTTTGCAACGGTAAAAGTCCTATTCTTACCAGAATCCACGGAAGGGGTCCAGGAAGGAGCCACCACGGCGGCGCTGGACACCCAATCGGAAGGACTATAAGTCCCCACCGCCGCCCAACAAAAATCAAAGCGGCTCAGACTATTATCAAGTCTGAGCTGATTTTGTGAGAGAGGAAGAACACAATGAGTGCCAACCAATACGAAGCTTATTCGGTTTTAATGTCCGTGTATGCGAAGGAAAAGCCGGAATACTTGAAAGCAAGTGTTGAAAGTATGATGAATCAAACTATTCCAACGGATGACTTTGTGCTTGTTTGCGATGGCCCTTTAACTTCAGAGCTAAATGCGATTATCTCAGATTTACAGCAGAAATACGGCGAAACCATCCATATAATTAGATTTGAAAAAAATGGTGGTTTAGGCCATGCCTTGCAAGTTGGAGTAAAAGAGTGTCGCAACAACCTAATTGCCCGAATGGATAGTGATGATATTAGCAGGCCGTCTCGTTGTGAAAAAGAACTTAAAGTGTTTGCAACGCACCCTGAGCTCAGTATAGTAGGAAGTGTTATTGAAGAATTTTCTACAACTCCTGATAATATTAATGCAAAACGCGTTGTCCCAGAAACAAGTGAAGAAATCATAACTTTCTCTAAGAAAAGAAATCCTTTCAACCATCCATCAGTGATGTACCGTAAGGAGGATGTTTTAAGAGTAGGGAATTATTCTGATGTTAGATATATGCAAGACTATTATTTATGGATTGATATGTTGATTGCAGGTCTGAAGGGGTATAACATTCAGGAGCCACTGGTATGGATGCGAGCAGATAGTAATCTATATAAGCGTCGTTCTGGGAAACTCTATGTTGAAATTCAAGTTGATTTATTCAAAAAAATGTATAAAGCAGGATACATTACGTACCCACAGTACTTAAAGTCTTCGGCAATTCGGGTTTGCTCAGCCACTGCTCCCAATTGGTTGCGGCAGTTTATGTTTAAAAAGGTATTGAGAAAGTAACAGGTTGAGGAAAAATATTGCTATGGGATTAGAACAAAAAATCAATCAGCAGTTGAATAAGTATCCAGCTATAAAAAAGATAGTAAAGAGCGTGTATCAGCACACAATGTATGCTATTTCATCTAAAGAAGATCATGAAGGAAATGTGATTCGATTATCGCCAGACGATACACATCATGAGTTTTTCTTTGGCTATTACGACAAGTCTCCAT
>CAVFBE010000116.1:0-2380 GCA_963620745.1 Muribaculaceae bacterium
GGATCAGCTGTGGCTTAACAGTCAGCTGTTATTTAAGGATGTTCTGTTAGAGTTTAGCTGTCAGGAAGTGTCTTGGTTGACGATTGCCTGTTAGAGTTGTTTTAGTTAGTAGAATCTATTGAAACGTCGGAAAATAGAAAGCCAAAATAGGCACCAGGGACAAATAGAAATAAAGGCAAAAAGCCATTCGTTATGCGATTTATGGACGCTCATTCCAAAAGATATACCGCTTATTCTGACGGGCGGATAACTGGCGAAAAAACCTTTTACAAGCACCAAAAACTATGATATAACACACTTGTCAGCCGATGGAGCGGCACCCCTCCTGAGCATCTGCAAAGGAGGTGGTTTTATGAAGCATAAATTGTTGATGGTACTTTTACTAGTACTGGCATTGGCAACCTATGTGATAGTAATTCTATCTCTGACAGCGGTCATCATGGCCCTGTCTTAATATAGAAAAACCCGCTCTACCTAGGTAGAACGGGTTTTTCTTAAACACGAAAATCTGCCAGGAGGGGTTCACCCTTCGGCTGACTTTATTATAAAAACTAAAAGAACAGAAGTCAACACAACAAGGAGTATCTTATGACGCCCAATTACAACAGAACAATGTATGCCTGTTTTATCGGGTACATTGTTCAGGCAATCGTGAATAACTTTGTCCCGCTGCTTTTTGTTACCTTTGAAAGCACGTATCATATTCCGCTTTCCAAAATTACACTTTTAATTACCATCAACTTCCTGATTCAGCTGTTAATTGATATGCTGTCTGCAAAATTTGCAGACAAAATAGGGTATAAGACTTCGGTCATGATTGCTCACATCTGTTCGGCAGTGGGCCTTGTTTCGTTAACGGTGTTACCGGAACTGTTGCCCAATTCCTTTATTGGTATTTTAATTTCGGTTTCCATTTACGCTGTTGGCGGCGGACTGATTGAAGTTCTGATCAGCCCCATTGTGGAAGCCTGTCCATCGGACAATAAAGAAAAAGCCATGAGTCTGTTACATTCTTTTTATTGCTGGGGACACGTTGGCGTAGTGTTACTTTCCACCGTGTTCTTTGCAACAGCGGGTATTCAAAACTGGAAAATTCTTACTGTGCTGTGGGCACTGATTCCGGTACTGAACATGCTGCTGTTTGCCAAAGCACCGTTCTTTACGTTGCCTAAAGACAGCGAAGCCGAAAGTGGAAACGCTTTCCTATTTCAGAAACCGGCTTTTTGGCTTTTAATGCTTATGATGCTCTGCGCCGGAGCCAGCGAACAGGCGGTCAGTCAATGGGCCTCTACCTTTGCAGAACAAGGCCTTGGGGTCTCCAAGACCGTCGGCGATTTAGCCGGACCCATGTCCTTTGCACTTTTAATGGGGCTCTCTAGATTAATTTATGGAAAATTCGGGGAAAGGATTGCCCTGAATCGCTTCATGAAATTAAGCACAATCCTGTGCATTGCGTCTTATCTTGCCATTGCGCTGGTGCCCATTCCGCTGGTCGGCCTGATTGGCTGTGCCGTCTGCGGTTTCTCCGTCGGCATTCTCTGGCCGGGCACTTACAGCAAGGCCGCAGCAACCATTAAGGGCGGCACAGCTTTGTTTGCCTGGCTTGCCTTCGCCGGAGACGTGGGCTGCGCCGGCGGCCCGACCATTGCCGGAATGGTGTCCAGCGCATTCCGGGATAACCTCCGCATGGGCATCCTTTTTGCCATCATTTTCCCGCTTCTTATGCTCCTCAGCCTGTGGCTCTCGGAGCACAAGGAACCTAAGAAGAACCAACTTCAACAGGCACAGGAAGAAGCGCAATAAAACCACTCGTTATGCGATTTATGACCGTTCGTTCCGCCAGACTTACCTCTCATTCCAGCTGGCAAAAAAACCTTTTACAAGCACCAAAAACTATGATATAACACACTTGTCAGCCGATGGAGCGGCACCCCTCCTGAGCATCTGCAAAGGAGGTGGTTTTATGAAGCATAAATTGTTGATGGTACTTTTACTAGTACTGGCATTGGCAACCTATGTGATAGTAATTCTATCTCTGACAGCGGTCATCATGGCCCTGTCTTAATATAGAAAAACCCGCTCTACCTAGGTAGAACGGGTTTTTCTTAAACTCATAAACTGCCAGGAGGGGTTCGCCCCTTCGGCTGACTTTATTATAGGAAATACGGTAACAGAAGTCAACTGATACAAAGGCAACGGGCCTAGGACTATTGTGTCCTAGACCCGCTGTCTTGTGCGTGCCACACTCGTGGACATAGCACTTTCTTTAATAGTGTCAATATTGGCATTGTTATAAAAAGTGAAACCCGCTCTACCTAGGTAGAACGGGTTTCTAAAACTCAAAAATCTGCCAGGAGGGGTTCGCCCCTTCGGCTGACTT
>CAVFBE010000117.1:0-2241 GCA_963620745.1 Muribaculaceae bacterium
GGGTAACGGCGCGTAATTCGTCGTCTGACATGGCGGCATAGGTGTCCTCCAAAGCCAGGACGGCATCTTTAATCGGGGTCATCTTCCGGATTTCTTTTGCGGAATAATCAAAAAGGTTTTTAAAAACTCCCATTGGGTGTGGTCTCCTTTTAGTTGGTTTGGCCTTGCCCGATAGGGGTAGCGGGAAGACCTCTACATATACTCCAACATTATAGCATAAGAGTACGTTAAAATCCTAGATGAAATATTGATTTCACGCCGCCTATTCGATATAATGTTTACACGATAAAAGCGGAGTGCGCTTTTGTTTGGTCATATGGCGTGTGGGTCCTGTGCGGCGAAGCGCCGTGAATCATGTCAGGCGGGGAACCGAGCAGCATTAAGCGGATTGCCTCGAGCGCCACAGTCCGCCTGCATGCCATATGATCAAGGAAAAGCAGCTTCGCTATTTTTATCATCTTTCATCGGAAAAGGAGGCGCGGAAATGTATCAGGCACTGTATCGCAAATGGAGACCAAAAGTCTTTGCAGATGTAGTAGGCCAGTCCCACATTACGGAAACCCTCATGAATGAAATCATGACCGGTCGGCATTCCCACGCTTACTTGTTTACCGGATCCCGGGGCACGGGCAAAACCACCTGCGCAAAAATTTTCGCAAAGGCGGTCAATTGCCAGCACCCCGTCAACGGGGACCCGTGCAACCAGTGTGACATTTGCCGCGGCATAGATGACGGCAGCATTCTGGATGTGGTGGAAATTGACGCCGCCTCTAACAACGGCGTAGACAATATCCGGGACATCCGGGACGAAGCCCAGTTTACACCGGTCAACGGACAGTACCGCGTATACATCATTGACGAAGTTCACATGCTGTCTCCCGGTGCGTTCAACGCTCTGCTGAAAACACTGGAAGAGCCGCCGGAGCACGTGAAGTTTGTCCTGGCCACCACGGAGGTGCAAAAGCTGCCCGCCACCATTTTGTCCCGGTGCCAGCGCTTTGACTTTAAACGCATCCGGCCGGAAGACATTGCCGGACGGATTACCTACGTGGCGCAGCAGGAAAACCTGAACTTAACTGCGGAGGCGGCCAACCTGATTGCCCGGCTGGCAGACGGCGCCCTACGGGACGCACTGTCCATTCTGGATCAGTGCATCAGTCACGGCAGGGACATAGACGAAGCCGTGGTCAATGAGGTTGTCGGACTGGCCGGCAAGGACCACCTGTTTGCGTTGGCAGACAGCATTCTGCGGCATGACAGCGCTGCAGCCCTGAATCAGATCAACCTGTTGTACAGCGGGTCCTGTGAAATGGACCGCCTGTGCAATGAATTAATAAACCATTTCCGCAACCTGATGATTGCAAAGGCGGTCAAGGACCCGCATGGCCTGATTGTCTGCTCTGATCAGGAGCTGCAGGAATACCGGTCCATGGCGGCCGGCTGCTCCATGGGGCAGATTCTGCAGGCGCTGGATGTGCTTGGGGAAACCATGAACAATCTGCGCAAAGGCTTAAACCGCCGCGTAGAAGTAGAAATGGCCATGATTCGCCTTTGCGGGGATCTTGGCACCGCAGTATCGGCGGCAACAGTGGGTGTGCCGCAGGCTGCAACACCACAGGTGGCTGTTGCCCAACCAAGCGGTGTGGCACAAACAACCACCACAGCACAGCCGGTGCGCGCAAGCGCAACGCCTGCCGCACCAGTGGCTTCTGCAAGCACAGCGCCAGCCAGAACGGCCCCGGCAGTCCGGCCTGAACCGGTGCAGCATAGTGTGCCTGCTCCGGCGGCACCAACCGCACCAGAGTCATTACCTTTTGATATAGACGAACCGGAAGACGATGTACCACCGCTGCCGGAAGAGGCACCACCGGAGTACGCAGGTCCCGTAGCAGAGTATGCGTCGCCTGTACCGGAATACACACCGCCGGTTCCGGAAGAACCGCCAATGCAACCTATACCGGATGCACCGTATATTTCCTTGCAGGAAGAATTGCCGGATGGTCCGGTTCCAACCGATGTTTGGAATGCCTTAGTCCGGGAAATTTGTGCGCATGATAAGCCCTTTATCGGATGCATCAATTCCGCCAAAGCCTATAAGCGTGGGGAAGTCTTATTGATTGATACAGACAATTTCCTGGTAAAAAATTTCCTGCCGAAGGAAGATCATCGCCGGATTTTCATGGCTGCAACCTACACGGTTATGGGACAGTATTTAACGCCCATTATTAGTACCCCGGAAGA
>CAVFBE010000118.1:0-2082 GCA_963620745.1 Muribaculaceae bacterium
TCGGTCAGTTCGTAATACTGGCCCGGGCGGCGTTCTTCCAACAGGTGGTATTTCCAGCGGCAGGGCTGGGCGCAGTCACCACGGTTGGAGTCCCGGCCGGTCATGTAGTTGGATAACAGGCAGCGTCCGGAGAAGGACATGCACATGGCACCGTGAACAAAGGCTTCCAGTTCCAGGTCATCCGGAATGTTGGCCCGGATGGTTTCAATTTCCTTCAGGGAAACTTCCCTGGCTAAAACAATGCGTTTTGCCCCAAGATCATACAGGGCATTGGCAGTCATGTAGTTCACTACACCCGCCTGGGTGGACATATGAATGTCTACTTTGGGCGCATATTTCTGCGCGGCACGCAGAACGCCGATGTCCGCAATAATGAAGGCGTCCACCCCTGCCTCCTGCGCCTGTGCCAGGAAATTCGGAAGGACTTCCAGTTCTTCGTTCCTGGGCAGGGTGTTGCAGGTTAAATGGACTTTTACGCCTTGTGCATGACAGAGGGCAACTGCTTCCTGCAACGCCGTCCGGCTGAAATTAGCCGGTGCGGCACGCATGCCGAACTCCTGGCCACCCAGGTAAACGGCATCCGCGCCATATTGCAGTGCGGCGGTTAACCGCTCCGGATCCCCGGCAGGTGCCAGGAGCTCCGGTGCTTTGGATAAACTCATGAACAGACTCCTTACGAATCGTCGGAAGAGGAACTCTTCGCGGCTTTATTAACGTTGGCATTTTGTTCGTTGGCAGTACGTGCCAGATAGATGTTGCCGTCGTCATCGTGGGCAAAGAAGTAGTAGCTGGTGGTCTGCGGCCACAGAACGGCCTTAATGGCATCGTTGCCCGGGTTACAGATGGCACCAATTGGCAGGCCCTTACAGTTGTAGGTACTGTACAGATCCAGATACGTGTTGTATTCCGACTCTGTTACCTGCGGCTTAATGTATTCCTTCACGTAGTTAACGGTGGCATCCGACTGCAGGGTCGGGAAACTGGAGGAATCCAAACGGTTGTAGAAGACAGAGGAAATGTATGCCATGTTAGAGGCCTTACTATCTTCCTTCTGAACAATGGAAGCCATGGTCAGTACCTGATCCATTGTCATATTAATTTCTTCTGCCCGTGCTTCATATTCGTCGGTCCACTTGGACTGGAAGTTGGACAGCATCTTCTTAACAACGGACTCTGCGTCCTGACCTACATAGAATTCATAGGTGTCCGGATACAGATAGCCTTCCAGTGCGGCGTACCGGGAGTCCGCATTGTCTATGTTCTGCAGGAAGTCAAAGTCATAGTCTGTCTTGCTGCAGGCCTTCAGGAAGTCTTCCTGCGAGCAGACTTTGTTCTTCTCCAGTGCTTCGCCGATTTGAACAACGTTGTAGCCTTCCGGAACGGAAACTTCAACCGTTTCCTGACGCTGGATATTCATACATTGCAGCAGCATTTTTTCAATGCCCATATTTTTGGAAAGAACGTAGTCTCCTTTTAAATAGGTGGCCTTGGTATAGTCTTCGCTCCGCATGCTGTCCGTCAGCGCAATAAAGACTTTGCACTCTACGGAATGCTTAATGAAGCCTTTTCTGTCCAACTGCCCAATAATCTTATTGGTGGTCATGTCATCTTCCGAAATGGTGAAGGTCTGGCTATCGGTGCTGCGTCCGAATCCAAGGATATCATTGATGACAGAGGTCAGACGAATGGATAAGAGCAGGGCCAGAACAATAATGATGACTCTGGTGGCAATGGACTTTTTATACGGGTCTGCCTGAATTTCGGCAACGGTCGGGCCAATCTGCTGGAATCCGTATTGGATTTTTCCTTTCAGGGTTGGCGGCAGCGGTTGCTTTGGACCACGTTGCTTCTTAACCGGCGATTTAGCTGCTGGCCGTTTTACCTGTGCAGCTGCCGGTTGTGTCTGTTTTTGCAGTTGCGTTTGCGTTGCAGAAGCAGGCCGTTTTTTGCCCTTGGCGGTAAGCTTTGCTGCTTGCTTTTCCTGGCGAGTCAGCTTTTGCTCTTGCGGCAGGCGCTTTTTGGTAACACCAGCCTTTTGGGCGGCTACGCCGCTATTGGTAGTCTGCCCTTGTGCCTTAGTTG